>JBEISY010000157.1:0-5073 GCA_040375175.1 Chitinophagaceae bacterium | reverse complement strand
TATTGGATTTTTTGGCTTGAGGTGTACGTTTCCTCATCAATCAACTTCGAGAACAAAGTTATAGCCGCTGCCCACTGTAGACAAGAGCAAATACACCCTTTTTAAACAATACATTTTTTACCCTACTTCAAGAAAAACTACAAGATGTCATTGCGTAGGTTAACCATTTACAAATCGTAGATCTACGATAATAATCCTTAAAATTAAAATGCTGCAGTTTGTTGTAACTGCAGCATTTATAATGAATTAGATCAAAAACGTATTTCTACTTTGCCATCGCTTGAATGATATCATACTTGGTGATGATGTGGTAATTCCCACTTTCATCCCTGCTCAAAACAGCACCGTTTTCTTTCGTGATCAACGTGCCAATTCTTTCAACTGGGGTGTTAAAATCCACCAACGGATACGCATGCTCAAGCAACGCGGCAACACTCATCTGCCTGATATCCGGATTAGAGAACATTTTCTGGAACAATCCATTCTCACTGATGGATCCCACCGGCACCCCATTGTCCATCACGGGAATATGCTCGATATCATATTTCTTCATCAATTCCACCGCTTCTGCAATCGATTGATCCAGTGTCACCGCAATGAGCTTCTGCTTGCCACTACGCGCACTGACAATGTCCCTGAAGGTCTTTACATCCAGGAATCCGCGCTCCATCATCCATTGGTCATTGTAAATCTTCGCTATATACCTGCTGCCGTGATCGTGTAAAATACAGACCACTAGATCATCCCATTTCAAATTTTGCTTCAATTGCATGAGGCCCTGAATGCATGATCCGGCGCTGTATCCGCAGAATAGTCCTTCTTCTTTTGCCAGCCTCCGGGCCATTACTGCACCGTCTTTATCCGTAACCTGTTCAAAATGATCAATGAAGCGCATATCGTAGTTCTCCGGCACAAAGTCTTCACCGAAACCCTCACTAATATATGGATGCACTTCATTCATATCCACCTCGCCGGTGCGGAAGTATTTCGTCAGCAATGAACCATACACATCGATGGCCCATATCTTGATATTGGGATTCTTTTCCTTGAGATACATACCGATGCCAGTGACTGTGCCCCCGGTACCCGCCGTCACCACCACGTGAGTGACCTTCCCGTCTGTCTGGTTCCAGATCTCAGGACCGGTGGTTTCATAATGCGCCTGCCGGTTGGCGAGGTTATCATATTGATTGCACAGATATGCATTGGGGATCTCCCTGGCCAATCTGCGGGCAACGGAATAGTAGCTGCGGGGGTCATCGGGCTCCACATTGGTTGGACAAACAATCACCTCCGCGCCAACGGCCTTGAGGATGTCCATTTTTTCTTTCGATTGTTTATCCGTTGTGGTGAAAATACATTTGTAACCCTTGACGATCGCTGCCAGGGCCAGGCCCATCCCCGTATTGCCGGAGGTGCATTCAATAATGGTACCGCCAGGTTTGAGTTTGCCTTCTTTTTCCGCCACTTCCACCATTTTCAGTGCCATGCGGTCCTTGATGGAGTTACCCGGGTTGAAATAATCTACTTTGGCGACCACCTGGCAGGGGAGGTCCTTCGTGATCTTGTTCAACCTGATCAATGGCGTGTTTCCAATCGTTTCGAGAATATGCTGTTTGATATCCATGGCGCAAAGATAGGTTTTACGGACTTCTATGCGACCTTGCGAACTGCGAACTGCGAACTGCGAACTGCGACCTACCTTTACACTATGAACGTTTACCTCATCCCCGGTCTAGCTGCCGATGAAAGGGTATTCAGGCATATCCGTTTGCCCGAAGGGTATCAGCCACAGATCCTTCAATGGGTCAGGCCGGACCCCAAAGAATCCCTTGCCAGTTATGCCATGAAACTGGCTGAACAGATCGATCGTTCCGCGCCCTTTGCGCTGATAGGCCTTTCTTTTGGGGGAATGCTGGCTACGGAAATGGCCAAGCGGCTGCAACCCACCAAGACCATTCTTATTTCAAGCGTTCCCCACTCTTCACAGTTACCCGCATATTACCGGTGGGCATGGCGAATAGGGGTTCAATATATAATGACGCCCACCATCATCAAGAGCGGCGTGATGATTAAGCGCTTGCTCACAGCTGAAGACCCGGAAGATAAAAAGATCATCAAGGAAATGGCCCGGGATATGGATCCCGAATTTGTACGATGGGCGATGTGGACCATTGTACACTGGAAAACATCGGAAGGCAGTATTCCGGACTGTACCCATATCCATGGTACGGCCGATGGCATCCTGCCTTGCAGGTTTACCCAGCCCTCTCATCGGATTCCCAGGGCGGGGCATTTGATGATCTTTAATCAGGCAGATCGAATTAACGTTTTGCTAGCAGAGATCCTTGTTTAGTAAGTGAGAAGATAAAGGGAGAAGTGCGAAGGCTTCGCACTTCTCCCTTCATCTTCTCCCTTTCTCCAACTGCCACATAGAATCGCTACTTTTGGGCCAATACTGGTTGTATGAAAAAGTTGCTGTTCACCCTTTCCGTCCTTTGTCTGATTCAGGTGCAGGTCTGGGCCCAGGCTGCAACCCCGTTCACGGTAAAATCGCCCAACGGCGAGGTCACCATGTTTTTCACCTTCACTGAAACAGGTACTCCGATCTATACCCTGAATTATAAGGGCAAGCAGGTTATTAAACCGAGTCAGCTCGGACTGCAACTCGTGAATGATAAGCACTCCCTGATGGATGATTTTAAGATCGCCGATACGGAGTCCAAAGAGGTGGATGAAACCTGGAACCCTGTATGGGGCGAGGAGAGCCAGATTCGCAATAAGTATAATGAAATGGCCGTCATGATGATGCAGGACGGTACCAACCGAAAGCTCACCATTCGGTTTCGGTTATTCGATGATGGACTGGCCTTTCGGTATGAATTCCCAGAGCAGAGAGAGATGGCCTACCTAACCATCAAAGAAGAAAAAACACAGTTTGCCATGACGGGTGATCACACGGCATGGTGGATCCCGGGTGATTACGACACGCAGGAGTATGATTACAATAAGTCGAAGCTGACCGAGATCCGCGGCCTGATGAAAGCAGCCATCACCGGCAATGCTTCGCAGACTTCTTTTTCACCTACGGGCGTGCAAACGTCATTGATGTTGAAAACGGCGGACGGGATTTATATCAATATTCACGAAGCTGCCCTGATGAATTATTCCTGTATGCACCTGGACCTGGATGATAAAAATCTGCTGTTCACGTCGTGGCTCACGCCCGATGCCAATGGTACCAAAGGACATTTGCAAACACCCACCACTTCGCCATGGCGCACCATCATCGTCAGCGATGATGCGCGGAAGATCCTGGCCTCACGCATGACCTACAACCTGAACGAACCGAGTAAGATTGCAGATCCATCATGGATCAAGCCAGGTAAATACGTAGGCGTGTGGTGGGAGATGATCACGGGTAAGAGCAGCTGGAGTTATACCAATCAATACCCGAGTGTGATCCTCGGCCAAACGGATTTTACCAGGGCCAAGCCCAATGGCACACATGGCGCCACTACTGCCAATGTGAAGAAGTATATTGATTTTGCTGCACTCCACGGTTTTGATGGCGTATTGGTTGAAGGATGGAATGTTGGCTGGGAAGACTGGTTTGGGCAAGCCAAGGATCATGTGTTTGACTTTATTACGCCCTATCCTGATTTCAATGTGAAGGAGGTGCGTGAGTATGCGAAATCAAAAGGGGTGAAGATGATCATGCACCATGAGACTTCCGGATCTACGCGTAATTATGAGCGCTACCTGGACACTGCTTTCCGGTTCATGAAGGAGAACAATTATGACGCGGTGAAAACCGGATACGTTGGAAACATTCTGCCCAGGGGCGAGTACCACTACAGCCAATGGATCAACAACCATTATCAATACGTAGTAGAAAAGGCGGCTCAATACAAGATCATGGTCAATGCGCACGAAGCAGTGAGACCCACCGGCCTTGCACGGACCTGGCCCAATATGATCGGCAATGAATCTGCAAGGGGAACAGAATACCAGGCCTTTGGCGGGTCCAAACCCAACCACACCACCATTCTTCCATTCACGCGCCAGATCGGTGGACCTATGGATTATACGCCCGGCATTTTTGAAATGGATATCAGCAAGATCAATCCCGAGAATAAGAGCTGGTGCAATACAACCCTTGCCAATCAGCTGGCGCTATATGTTACCATGTACAGCCCATTGCAGATGGCGGCCGATCTACCGGAGAACTATAACCGATTTCTCGATGCATTCCAGTATATCAAAGACGTGTCTTTGGATTGGGATGCCAGTTGGTACCTGGAAGCCGAGCCTGGTGAATACGTGACCGTCGCCAGAAAGACCAAGGGCAAGGATACCTGGTTTGTAGGCAGTGTGGGTGGTGATGCGTCTCGTACTTCCAACATCAATTTTTCATTTTTGCCGGCAGGCAAACAATACATGGCCACCGTCTACGCTGACAAACCGGATGCTCATTATAAAAACAATCCACAGGCTTATACCATCAGGCAGGTGCTTGTCAACAATTCTTCAAAACTTTCCCAGTTTGTTGCACCCGGTGGAGGATACGCCATCAGTATTCGGGAGGCCAGACCAGAGGAAACGCAAAAGTCAAAAGCAAAAAGTAAAAAGTAGATCTGGCGAGGGTTTGGCGGCTATATGACGGGTAAATCTTTCGGTATGCAATTAAGTGGACCTCTCTTCAGGGTACTAGGCTTTTGGATTAGCTTTATTGTTATTCTCTTTGTTTCAGGATCAGCGCTAAACTTTGGGTTAAGTGGGCTTTTGCATCGTGCTGTGTATGGCGTTATCGGGACCCTTGCTGCTTTGTTGTTGATCTGGTTGTGGAGTAACAGAAACTGGCTATCGCTGCAAGAGTATGGACTCCTGTGGAGAAAAGGTTCTGCTAAGCGCTTGCTGCTGGGATTACTGATGGGGGCAGGTCTGATTGTATTCATGCTTATGATTCTCCTGGTGTTTACACCACTTCAGATCAGTCCGAAAAAGGCACAGCTCAGCATTGAATTATTCTTATGGTTGTTTTCACTGATCCTGTTTGCGTACCTCGAAGAG
>JBEISY010000278.1:0-3634 GCA_040375175.1 Chitinophagaceae bacterium | reverse complement strand
TCTATATTTTCTGATGATAAAAAGGATACCTTGATAAAAAGGATACCTATTCGCTGCATAGATTTTTTCTTTACCGGTGATGAAGTTAATGGCCCCGATAATATGAGTCAAGATGTTCGATTATTGAACAGGTTTATAACCAGTTCTTTACATGCGATTTGAATGCCCATGGTAAATGGCTTTGCCCATGGGCATGAATAGGCCACTCGATGAATAAGATCCTATGCGTAATTTGAAGCAGCGGAAAAACAAAAAAACGCTATAAACCAATCATTTATAGCGTTTTGACATGCATTGATGAAGCAGTAAGCGGAGAGAGAGGGATTCGAACCCCCGGACCTTTAACAGTCAACGGTTTTCAAGACCGCCGCATTAAACCGCTCTGCCATCTCTCCGGCGCGAAAATACGCCCACATTTCTTTTGTCCCAAAAAAAATCGATTCTCATCCTATTTTTGCGAATGCTCCTGCGAAGAAGATATGTGCTTCCGATGTTGTTTATCATGCTCTGGGCAGGCTGCCGGAACTGTTCAGTGTTGAAACTTCGAGTGAATGACCGCGATCTTACGGAGACCTTAAAATCAATGTCCTTCCCCTTCCGGGTGGTGCACCAGCAGGTAGGGGACCGTTCCATCCGCTTCCTGCAGGCCGGGGCAGACTCCCTCCCTAAGCTCATTCTACTTCATGGATCCCCTTCATCTTTATCTGCCTGGCGGCCACTGTATACCGATCCTCGTTTTCTGAATAAATTCCAGATCATCGCGATTGACCGTCCTGGATATGGATATTCTGATTTCGGAGAGGTTGTAACCAGTATACAAGAGCAGGTTGCTTTGTTGCAGGTCATTGTTGACTCCCTCACCAGAAGCCGGAAGGCCATCTTGCTGGGAAGTTCCTATGGTGGTCCTGTGGCAGCACAGCTGGCCATGAACCTGCCAGACCGTTTTTCACAGTTGGTAATGATGTCTGCATCTCTTGAACCGGGGCAAGAGAAAACATATTGGATATCCTATCCGATGACCGCACCGGTGATCAGATACCTTTTCCCGCCCACTTTCGTGATAAGCTCCGAAGAAAAACTAGCGCACAGCCAAGCCTTGCAAACCCTTACCCAATGGCCAAAGATCACTTGTCCCGTGTTGCTCATCCATGGGGATAAAGACGGACTGATTTACTACCCTAATATTCAATACGCGAAAAAGCAACTGGTCAATGCATCTAAAGTAAAAACCATCACCATGACCGGTAAGGGCCACTCCATTATTTTCTCCCAGCCTGAATACATTCGCAAGTTGCTCCTCCAACACCTTCTTCAATAGCTATTAGCTAGTAGCTAATAGCTAATAATGTACATTTGCGTTGAACATGAGGCACCTTAAAGCGGTCAACAAATATTTCTGGCGCTATCGCTGGCGATTAGGCTTGGGTATCGTCTTTATTTTGATATCCAACTATTTCGCCGTACTGGCTCCTCAGGTCACTGGCTTTGTGGTGGATAAGGTCTCTTCCCGCATGGGAAATGATCCTTCCATCACCAAAACATTTCCTAAGTCGGTAGCAGTTGATCCCCTCGTGCATTGGTTCACCAGCAGGGTTGATCTCTTTGATCTTCCTTTTGGGAAAATGATTCTTTACACCGGCATCATCCTTCTCGGACTGGCATTGCTGCGTGGATTCTTCATGTTCCTGATGCGACAAACCATTATTGTGATGAGTCGCTATATAGAGTACGACCAGAAGAACGATATCTATGATCACTACCAACAGTTGGATATGCAGTTTTACAAAACCCATTCCACGGGTGATCTGATGAGTCGTATGGCGGAAGACGTAAGCCGGGTGCGCATGTATACCGGGCCGGCGCTGATGTATCTCATTAATCTGGTAGCATTGATTGGCATGAGCTTTTATTATATGTTTTCTAAAGACTGGCGCTTAAGCCTGTATGTTTTGGCACCCTTGCCTATTCTTGCCGTGACCATCTACTACGTGAACACGATCATCAATAAGAAAAGTGAACGCATCCAGGCCCAGCTTAGTGAACTTACCACCAATGCCCAGGAATCCTATTCAGGGATCCGTGTGATCAAATCGTACGTACAGGAAAGTGCGATGCTCCGTTTTTTTGCCGATAACAGTGAATCCTACCGGCAAAGTGCGGTAAACCTCGCCAAAGTAGAAGCGATATACTTCCCGTCCATCGGCCTGATCATTGGCGTCAGTACCCTTCTGACGATCTTTATTGGCGGCATCTACCAGATGGAGCATACCACAACTGCTGGTACAATTGCCGAGTTTGTGGTATACATCAATATGCTTTCATTCCCCGTGAGTGCGCTGGGCTGGGTGGCCAGCATGATCCAGCGCGCCGCGGCCTCACAGAAACGGTTAAACGAGTTTCTGGATACCATCCCTGCCATACAATCGCCTCATCCGGCAATTACGAAAAAGCTGGAAGGTGATATCGCGTTTGTGGATGTCAGTTTCACCTACGCCCATACAGGGATAACAGCCTTGCATAACCTAAATCTTCATGTCCTGCCAGGACAGAAAGTGGCGATCATCGGAAGAACAGGTTCTGGAAAGTCGACCCTTGCGCAACTGTTATTGCGGCAGTTTGATCCGCAGATCGGCCAGATACTGGTAGACGGACAAGACCTCCGGTCATATGAGCTCAGGAACCTGCGCGGCCAAATTGGTTATGTACCACAGGATGTTTTTCTTTTCAGTGACACCATCGCCCATAACATCAGTTTTGGAAGCAAAGACGCTAACCCTGCCAGGGTAAAAGACGCCGCAAGGCAGTCAAGTGTAAATACAGAAATCGATGAGTTCGCTCAGCAATATGATACCATGGTGGGAGAGCGCGGTGTAACCCTTTCCGGTGGGCAGAAACAAAGGGTGTCCATCGCAAGGGCCTTGTACAAAAACAATAAGATCCTCGTCTTTGATGATTGCCTGAGTGCAGTGGATGCAAAAACAGAAAAACAGATCCTCGGCAACCTGCATGAAGTCCTGAAAGACAAAACTGCACTTATCATTACCCACCGTATTTTCAGTCTGCTCGAGTTTGACCAGATCCTGGTGATGGATAAAGGAACGATCATTGAACGTGGAACGCACCAGTGCCTGATGGAGAAAGAGGGCTATTATGCCAATCTTTACCGGAAGCAACAAACTACTGAATCGGCCGATTCCGAGTAAACCTACGTCCATCCTGCATTTCAGCCGATTTTAAAAAAACTTAACGAAATTTTGACAATTCAAAAACATTTTTATCTTTGAAAGATCAAAAACCTTGAGCATCAACTAATAACAAAAATCAACCAACTGTGGCGTACGAAAACAACGACAAAAGAATGGAAAGTGTATACAGCAAGCGTATACGTGCAGGTAAGCGAAGGACCTATTTCTTCGATGTGAGGACAACCCGTGGCAACGACTACTACCTGACCATTACGGAGAGTCGCAAGCGTTTTAACGATGATGGGTATGACAGGCACAAGATTTTCCTTTACAAGGAAGATTTCAACAAGTTCATCAAAGCGTTGACCGAAGCGGTGGATCATGTGAAAACCGATCTGATGCCGGATTTTGATTTTGATGCTTTCAATCATGAGAATGATGGGGAAGGT
>JBEISY010000045.1:0-9119 GCA_040375175.1 Chitinophagaceae bacterium | reverse complement strand
CAACAGCTCGAGTTTATCTACGCTGTATCGGATCTCATCGAAATAAGGCTTCACCTTCTCGCAGTACGCAATGGCTTTTTCCCTGGAGTGGCTGAGCGCATTAGCTGCCTTACGGGCTTCGGTCATCTCTTCAACGAGCGATTGTACTTTATTGATGTGCTCGGAGATCTCGTTCAGCACATTCAACTGCGCCTTGTAAGATTTCGCATCAACACCAATTCCTTTCAGGCCCGAGATATTCTGGATCAGCACATTCTGGTACCTGATCGCTGCAGGCAGGATATGGTTGCCGGCGAGATCACCTACCACGCGGCCTTCGATCTGCACGCGCTTGATGTATTTCTCCAGCTCAATCTCATGACGCGCTTCCAGTTCAGGATGCGTGTAGATATTATGCCTTTCAAACAGTGACTTCGCTTTATCGGTTACCATGGCATCCAGTGCCAGCGGTGTGGTCTTCACGTTGGGCAAACCACGATTCGCAGCTTCGTTCTGCCATTCTTCGCTATAACCATCGCCTTCAAACAATACTTTCTTCGCGTCCTTGATGTATTTCTTGATCACCTGCATCACGGCAACTTCTTTTTTGTCGCCCTTCTCAATATGTGCATCTACTTCAGTCTTGAATGCCGCAAGTGTTTCCGCCATGATCGTGTTCAACACGGTCATCGGGTTGGCGCAGTTGGCTTCAGAACCCACGGCCCTGAATTCAAATTTGTTACCCGTGAAAGCGAAAGGAGATGTCCTGTTACGGTCCGTGTTGTCCAGCAACAGTTCAGGGATGCTCTTATGGATATCCAGTTTCAGCATCACTTCATCCTGTTCGTCGAACTTATCACCAACCCTGCTTTCCACTTCGTTCAGCACCTTGGTCAGGAACTGGCCGATGTATGCAGAGATGATCGCAGGAGGCGCTTCGTTGGCACCCAAACGGTGATCGTTACCCGCAGATGCGATCGCAGAGCGAAGCAGGTCCGCGTGATCGTGTACCGCCTTGATGGTGGTCACGAAGAACGCGAGGAACATCAGGTTGGTCTTTGGCGTTGTACCAGGAGCCAGCAGGTTTACACCTGTGTTGGTAGCCATGGACCAGTTGTTGTGCTTACCGCTACCGTTGATGCCTGCGAATGGCTTCTCGTGCAACAGTACTTTCAGTTTATGACGCTTGGCTACGCGGGTCATCACATCCATCAACAGGGTGTTATGATCCACGGCCAGGTTCAGTTCTTCAAAGATCGGTGCGCACTCAAACTGTGCAGGGGCCACCTCGTTGTGACGCGTGCGGAGGGGAATACCGAGTTTGTATGATTCGTTTTCGAAATCCCTCATGAATGCATATACGCGCTCAGGGATTGATCCGAAGTAGTGGTCCTCCAACTGCTGGCCTTTCGCAGGAGCGTGGCCAAATACAGTACGACCAGTCATGATGATATCAGGGCGGGCGTTTGCCAGACCCTCATCGATCACAAAATATTCCTGTTCCCATCCGAGGGTTGCATACACCTGGGTTACGTTCCTGTCGAAATAATTACATACTTCAACAGCAGCTTTATTCAGGGCATCGATGGATTTCAGCAAGGGTGCTTTGTAATCCAAAGATTCGCCGGTATAAGAAACGAAGATGGTAGGGATGCAGAGTGTGCTGCCCTGACCTGTCTCCATAATGAAAGCGGGAGAATTGGGATCCCAGGCAGTATAGCCACGTGCTTCAAAAGTGGCGCGAAGACCACCGCTGGGGAAAGAAGAGGCATCAGGCTCTTGCTGAACCAGTGCATCGGCTTCAAATTGCTCAAGCGGCGTGCCGTCTGATTTCAAAGTGAAGAAAGAATCGTGCTTTTCTGCAGACGTTCCTGTCAATGGCTGGAACCAGTGGGTGAAGTGGGTCACATCTTTCGATTCTGCCCATTTGCGAATACCGGAAGCGATCTGGCTGGCCATGGTACGATCAATCCTGTGACCGCTCTTCATGGAACTAACCAGGCTCTTGTAAGCCTCATCACTCAGGTACTCCCTGGCTGTCTTAAGGGAAAATACATTCTCACCGAATAAAGCGGTGATCCGCTTGGTGACAGGAACCGGAGGTTCTGCACCCGCAGTAAGGTTGTCAATAGCTTTGAAACGTAACGACTGCATGTTGTGAATTTTAAGAAGCACAAATTTGCAGTATTTCGACCAAAAAACTTAAAAAATCAAGATCCCAAAATTGCGTTTTGTTCAATCTGGGGATAAAAGTTGAAGAAATTCAATGGAAATTTCTGAAAATAAAGGGTTACCTGCGATAAAAATGTATATTAGGTTATTTTGTTATTTGTTATTTTCCGGCTGGCGTTTAGCCAGATGAAAAGGGCGCTGAAGAGGAAGGGGCTGGTGATGCTCCGGTAACGGATGACGGCGCCGATGTTGGGGACGGTGTACCCGATCATGAGCCAGTTGAGTATGCCAAACACCAGCAATGCGGGAACCAGCGCGGGAGCCTGGTGGCGTCTTGCGGTCCAGACCGTGAATATCAGTAACAACAGAAAAGCCAGGGCCTCGAGACTGAAGGGAAGATATCGAACCCCACCTTCTAAGGGTAGCGGCCGCAGAAACCCGATGGATAATGCTGACGGCAGATGGTGGAGGAAGGAGGGCAGGTTGGCTTCCAGCGGCGCTACCGCCACGGCCGTTCTTCCGCCCAGCGAGATGAATTCCTGTTGCCGATGACTCACCGCGGCGGGAAGATCCACACCCAGGTAAGGCGAAAGAAAAAACGCGATCCCTCCGAGCAGGCAAACCGCTACATACACCCACCAGCGGTGATGAGGAAAACGCTGTGCAATGAAGTAGCCGATTAAAGCCGGTGCGAGGGGCAGCATGATATTGTTCCTCAGCAACAGGATGCTGAGCACAGAGATCGCAAGCACGAAATAGTGTACAAAGCGCAGGGACCTGCCTTCCTGCTTTCGCTGGATCAGGTACCAGATGAGGGCCAGTGCATTGAATAGGATGCCTTCTTTATGAAAGCCACTGCACCAGAACAGTGCGGTGGGAATACAGCAGGCCAGAAAAAAGCGGAGTTGTTTTCCTGGGATAGCATTTTCAAGCATACGATACATGGCAACTGGTCCCGCCATGGTCATGAAACTATAAAGCACCACATTCACATAATAATTGGACCCGCTGAAGATATTGAACACGGCGGCGAGTTTCACCATGAGTTCATGCTTCACATCGTTCCAATAACTATTCTCTGTTGTGAATAATTTCCCGAATCCACGGTGCACCTCATGCGGAAGGATGTCGCGGATGATCATGTAAGGATCCTTCAAAATCTTTGCGGTCTCCTCGCTGCCCTGGTAGAAAAATTTCCAGGTATCGGTGAGGCCCACATGGCCGGGTGCATTGAAATGGATGTACCCATACGCTACGCCTGCCGCTATTTTCAAAAGGAAGAGTGCAGTCAGGTAAGGCTTTGGCATGCCCGCCCGTTTTACGAAAGGGATCTTGCCCAGCAACCAGGAGAAAAGGCAAGCGTATGCGATGAAGAGGGCGATGGTCAATACGAGGTAAGATTAGGAATCAAAAATAAAGTTTAATTTCACTCAAATCTGCATGAGCTCTGCATGCCAACAATTCTTTTCGGAATCTCTTCTTCTTTTTGCGCGCATTTCATGAAAGGCCAGGTGGCGTATCTCGTCTCAAAAGGTTTTCGGGTTGTGATCATTAGTGGTGCGGGTGAAGAGATCAGCACTCTTTGTAAAGAAGAAGGTGCGGAACTGATTCCCCTGCCATTTTCAAGGAGCATTACACCTTTGCATGATCTGGTGTTGTTGTATCGATTGGTGCGCATCATCCAACAAGTAAAACCGGATATCATCAATGCGGGCAATCCCAAGCCGGGTTTGTTGTTGACGCTTGCGGCCTGGATCTTGCGCAAACAAGGGCGGGTATTTACCCTGCACGGACTGGTGTCCGATTCCCGTGAAGGATTTCAGGGCTGGATGATGTCGCGGTTTGAAAAATTGTCCTGCAGTCTGGCCCAAAAAGTATTGGTGGTGAGTCCATCCCTTGCGCAACACGCGATCCGCCGCGGTTTGCTATCGCCCCACAAATCAGTAGTGATTGGAAAGGGAAGTTACAATGGGATCGATCTCAACAGGTTTCAAAGAACACCATTGGTTATGACGCAAGTGGATGCATTGCGGACAGCACAGCATATAGCGGAGCATCATTTCGTGTTTGGCTTCGTGGGCAGGATCACTACTGATAAGGGCATTGATCTGCTGATGACGGCCTTTGAGCAATTGTGTATTGAAGATGCGCGGGTCAGGCTGGTAATGGCCGGACCATTGGACCAGGAGAATGCGCTACCATCGGCCTTATTGCAAAGGCTCAACCATCATCAGGGTGTCCGCTTGCTGGGCAAGGTCTCAGATATTGTGCCGGTTTATCCAATGATGCAAGTATTGGTGCTGAGTTCGTATAGGGAAGGTTTTGGCAATGTGTTGCTGGAAGCGGCTGCCATGGGCATTCCTGTAATAGCGCCATCCATTCCGGGTTGTTCCGACGCCATGAAGCCCGGCGTGAATGGATCGTCGTTTCCCAAAGGCGATGTAGCAGCCTTGTTCCAGGCGATGAAAACCTATGTGGACAACCCAAGTCTTAGAGAGCAGCATGCATCTGCCGGAAGAGCCTTTGCTAAAGGCTTTGATCCCGTTTCTATCTGGGATGGACAACTCGCCGTTTACCATAGCCTTATGGATAAATAACCTTTTTCACAAGGGCCGAAGGAATTACCTTTGCGGCAGTTATGGAGCAGATCATCGATACCGCCAAAAAACTCGGTCTTACCGAAGAAGAGTACCATTTAATCAAGGGGATTTTAGGAAGGGAACCCAATTTCAATGAGCTATCTGCATTCAGTGTGATGTGGAGTGAGCATTGCAGTTATAAAAATTCCATCAAGTGGCTGAAGACTCTTCCCAGGGATGGCAAGAAACTGCTCGTTAAAGCGGGTGAGGAAAATGCGGGTCTCGTGGATATTGGCGATGGTCTTGCCGTAGTGTTTAAAATTGAATCCCATAACCATCCATCGGCCATTGAACCTTTCCAGGGTGCGGCAACCGGTGTGGGCGGTATTCACAGGGATATTTTTACGATGGGTGCCCGCCCGATTGCGGCCCTTAACTCATTGCGGTTTGGGAACCTGAAGGAACAAAAAACACAACATCTGCTGAATGGTGTGGTGCACGGCATCGGTCATTACGGCAACTGTTTTGGTGTGCCTACCGTTGGCGGTGAAATATATTTCGAAGACTGTTATCATACCAACCCGCTTGTGAATGCCATGAGTGTGGGCATTGTTGAAGTAGGAAAAACGGTGAGCGCCACTGCAGAAGGAACAGGTAATCCTGTATTCATTGTTGGTTCAGCAACAGGTAAAGATGGTATTGGCGGTGCGTCTTTCGCATCGGCAGATATCACGGCAGACAGTGCGCAGGATCTGCCTGCTGTGCAAGTGGGTGACCCGTTCCAGGAAAAGAAATTATTGGAAGCCTGTCTGGAAGTGATTCCAACCGGTGCGTTGGTGGGTATGCAGGATATGGGTGCGGCAGGCATCATCTGTTCCACATCAGAGACTTCTGCAAAAGGCGGCGTGGGTATGCGCATTGACCTGGAGCATGTTCCGGCAAGGCAAAAAAACATGAAGGCCTGGGAACTCCTGCTCAGCGAGAGCCAGGAGCGGATGCTGATGATCGTGAAGAAAGGAAGGGAGAAGGAAGTGCTGGAAGTGTTTGAAAAATGGGATCTCCCTTGCTCACAGATCGGGGTGGTAACAGATGATAAAATGCTTCGCTTCTATATGAATGGGGAATTGGAAGCAGAGATCCCTGCCGAGAGTCTGGTGCTGGGTGGTGGTGCGCCGCAGAACACTCGCGAGTATAGAGAACCAGCATACTTCGCAAAGATCAGGGCATTTGATCCGGCATCGGTTCCGGTTCCAAAAGACCTGAAAGCTACTGCAGAGAAGATCATCAGCATTCCGAATATTGCCAGCAAGCGCTGGATCTATACCCAGTACGACAGTATGGTGGGTACAGGCAACACGTCTACCAATCAACCTTCTGATGCACCTGTGGTATCGGTGAAGGGTACACGAAAAGGATTGGCCGTCACAACCGATTGCAATAGTCGTTATGTTTTTGCTGATCCATTTGTGGGTTGTATGATTGCCGTAAGTGAAGCTGCAAGAAATATCGTGTGTTCCGGTGGCACGCCATTGGGTGTGACCAACTGTCTCAACTTCGGCAATCCATTTGATCCCGAAGTATATTATCAGTTTGTGTATGCCATCAAGGGCATGGGCGAAGCGTGTAAGAAATTTGATGCCCCGGTAACTGGGGGTAACGTGAGCTTTTACAACCAGGGTCCTGATGGCCCTGTGTATCCAACACCAACCATTGGTATGGTTGGTTCATTGGAGGATATCAATGATAAGATGACGTTAGACTTCAAAGCAGTGGGTGATCATCTTTACTTGGTGGGAAGGAGCCGTAATTGTATCAACTCCTCAGAATATCTCCATAAAATTTGCGGTGTGGAATATTCACCCGCGCCTGATTTTGACCTCGACGAAGAATTCAAATTGCAACAAGCGATAGCAGGTCTTATTACGAGCAAAACGATTAATGCTGCCCATGACGTTAGTGAAGGTGGTGTCTTCATTACATTGTGTGAAGCAGGATTTAACAGGTCCCTCGGATTCAATGTGAATGCCGCTGTAGGTGTGCGCAAAGATGCATGGTTGTTTGGTGAGGCGCAGAGTCGCGTAGTGGTATCCGTTTCTCCGGAGCAAGTGAATGCGTTTGAGCAATCGCTTTCATCAAAGGGCATGTCGTTTGAGTCACTGGGAAAAGTGACCGCCGGATCTATACAAATAGACGGAGAAGACTGGGGACATATTTTAGAATGGAAGACATTGTACGATACTGCCATCGAGAAATACCTTTCTGCTGAAACAGTGGAGTCTGCGCTGTCTGCCATGTAAACACGAATGTTATGAACAAGAAGATCGCGATCATAGGAGGAGGAAACCTGGGTACGGCCATTGCAGAAGGATTGGTGAAGAGTGGATTCACACTGCCTGGGCACATCATGGTGACGAAGCGGAACATCAAGACGATCCAGTACCTGGAGGAGAAAGGCATTCTTGTTGGCGATAACAATAGTGAGGCAGTACGTTACGCAGATTTGGTGATCCTGGCGGTGAAGCCCTTTCAGGTAGCCGATGTGATAGAAGGATTTAAAAAAGAACTTACAACACAACATCTTCTGGTATCAGTGGTCACGGGGGTTTTATTGGTGGATTTGCTGCACCATGTAGGCAAGAAGATGGCCGTTGTACGCGCCATGCCCAATACGGCTATTGCGATCCAGGAAAGCATGACCTGTGTTTGTTCCCGCAATACCAACGATGAACAAATGCAATACGTGAATGATCTGTTCAATCAGTTGGGTCGGGTAGTGGACATCGATGAAAAACTCATGGATGCGGCAACGGTGCTGGGTGCCTGTGGAATTGCTTATGCATTACGTTTTATCCGCGCCAATATTCAGGGTGGCATCGAAATTGGTTTCGATGCTGCTACGGCATCACTGATTGCCGCACAAACAGTGAAGGGTGCAGCGGAGTTGCTGATCCAGACGGGAAGGCATCCGGAACAGGAGATCGATAAAGTGACAACACCAAAGGGTTGTACCATTGCTGGATTGAATGAAATGGAACACCGGGGTTTCAGTTCCTCATTGATCAAAGGGATTGCAGCAAGTTTCAACAAGATCAATGATAAATAAAGACAATAAATGTCAGCTGTTTTCGTTTTAACGGAAAGTTACTGTACTGACTAACCCATTAAAGTCCTCCTGTTCACAGGAGGACTTTTTATTGCACCACCAGATGCCCTACCATCATCTGACGCTTGTTTTCAGCCCTCACCATATAGATCCCTTTTGACCAAGTGCCCAATGCTATGTAGACTTGCCCCTTCCCCTGCTGGCTATACACTAATTTTCCCAATGCGTACCCTCTCCGGCGTTTTCATGCGTGTAAAAATAGGTTTTTGCAGCAGAAGCGGGTATTACTGCGATGTCTTTGAAATTCAGGTCATCCGTAGTGTGCTGTACGACGTAGTTTCGGATATTCATTTCCGTTAGCATACTCCAGTGCAGGTCTACATGGTTCCCGTTGCGGGCAACGGACCATCGTTTGATCAGCGCGGGGAGCACCAGATTACATTGCACCTGAAGTTCCGCAATGATCCAATCACTCCAGGATGCTTGTTGCACCACAATGCTGTCTACCGCCACTGATGGTATTTCCCGAAGCGGTTGCGCCGTTAACGGGATCCTTAAAATCTGCCGGTACTTCCACACCATTGAAATAGCCCCTTACGTTCTGCGACTCCCAATTGAAGAGATCGCCCCGAATATTATCCACGCGAACATGGAAAATATTGGAGTCCAGTGGTTGGCTTAATTTGAAATAAGTGCTGTTGGAACCCGGCGAACTGTAGGCAGGCCAGAACTGAAGGGACGCGTATGTTAGGCCTTTCCAAACCGAGGAGCCCTGGGTATAATAGGGCCTGCCGGAAACCATGGTGCCGGAGGTTACGGCTTCGGCGAAAACATAACCGCCTAATACCCCTGTATCCCTGAACTGGCCGTCATTTTGTCCGTTCAGCCAAACAGCCCCACCCGTTGCGCATTGCGCAAAACCCTGATTTACAATAAACAGGCTAAGGGCAAGTGCGGTCAGCAGACTACGCATACCGGTTCTGACGTGCGGCAGATGCCCATATTGTAGCTGGTAAAGGCGGAATGCTGTAACAATCTGAAACAAATCGAGTTATCCACAGGGGGCAAACGTTTAAATTTTTCCATCGTCGATATAAATATTAAGTTTGCATGACCTTCAGGAATTACTTCGCGCATTCATTCCGGGTCTCCAACTTTCATTAATTATGGCAAAATTCATCTTCGTTACCGGCGGGGTAACTTCTTCATTGGGTAAGGGTATTATTTCAGCATCGCTGGCTAAATTGTTGCAGGCCAGGGGCTTGAAAGTGACCATCCAGAAATTT
>JBEISY010000034.1:0-10146 GCA_040375175.1 Chitinophagaceae bacterium | reverse complement strand
ACATTAGGGATGATGGTCACCTGCAACAATTTCCGTTCACTCAACTGCGTCTCCGGATCAAAAATGCGGATGGAATCCACATCGTTCCCAAACAATTCTACCCGGTAAGGCTTGTCGTTCCCAAATGAATAAATGTCAAGGATACCGCCGCGCATCGCAAACTGTCCGGGCTGGTACACAAAATCCGTTCTTTCGAAACCATAGCCCACAAACTGCTCCAAGAGGCTATTCACATCCAGGGTATCATTGGTTTTGATGCGGATGATATGTTTTGACAGCGTAGCAGGCAATACTACTTTTTCAAACAGTGCTTCTGGGTAGGTGACCATGATGCGCTTGTTGCCCTCATGACTGAATCGGGTAAGCGCTTCCGTCCGCAGCATCATATGGCTGCTGTTAAGTAATCGATAATTTTTGCGATTCTTGAAAGACGAAGGAAAATAGAATAGATCGATGGCTTTGGTCAGGTTCTCCAGCGTGTTGTGGAAGTAGGCAGCTTCTTCGGCATCATTGAGGATCACCAGATGGTTCATCCCGGCAGCGCCAGCGTGGGCGCACGCGGCCGCAACCACAAACTGGGAGGCACTTCCGTACAAATGCGTCAATCTTAATGGTTTGGGAGCAGACATACCGATCCTGGCCGTAATCGCCTGGATACGGGGATCTTGCAAATACTTATCCATCAAAACCGTCAGATTCATGAACGCAGGGCGAAGTTAGTGTGAAAATGTCCAATTCAACCCCAACAAACCTTTCATCTTACGGTTATATCTGTTAAATTGCTTATTCAGACTAAGATATCATGAGAAAATACTTAATGCCCCTTGCGCTAGCTTTCATTACCCTATCTGGCGCCTGGCTTTTATCAGCTGTGCCTGAACGTGAAAACGCCAGCGAAGAAATGGAGGAAAACGAACAGGAAAACGGAGAGAAACGTCGCTACTATGAATGGCTCCTGGCCCGCGATCCCGTGACGGGAAAGATTCCCGAGGGAGCGAGGCAGCGTGAACTGGCATGGGCTGCTACCGCGCCCACCAAATCAAGCCTTAACCCTTCCGCATTGGTAGCTAATACCTATTTCTCTGTGGGTCCATCCAGAAATGGCGGACGTACAAGGGCTCTCGCTTTTGATATTAGGAACAACGGTACATCCAATCGTGTTGTTTTAGCGGGAGGTATCAACAGTGGAATTTTCAGGAGTACCGATGGCGGTGTTACCTGGACCTATGTTCATAATTCCGAAGAAGTAAGAAGTGTGTCCAGCCTCGCTCAGGATACCAGGCCTGGCTTTCAGGACACCTGGTATGCAGGAACTGGTGAAGCCATCGGCGCATCAGCTAGTTATCCCAACGGGTTCGTATTTGGATACGGCATCCTCAAATCAACAGACAACGGACTTACCTGGACGAAGCTAGCATCTACCGTGGGCACATCGGGCCAATTTGCCTTTGATAACTCATTTGACCTCGTTTCCAATATTACCGTTCATCCCACCACAGGACATGTATATGCCTGTGCGCACAACGGCATTGTCCGTTCAACGGATGGTGGAAACACCTGGGGCTTTGTACTCCGAAGCACAGCGGCATCCTTCACTTTCGCGGGTGTTTGTGATATCCTGATCAACAGGGCCGGCTCCCAATTATTTGCAGCCATCTCTGGCCGCAACACTGACCGTGCCGCGGCAGGTGTTTGGACATCAACCACTGGCGATGCCAACAGCTGGACCCGGATCGCGGGCGGTGTGCAAAACGCATCAGATTCTGTTCCGGGATGGAGGGCTTATGATCTTACCGGTCCGTCCGTAGGTGAGTTTACCGCCGGTTGGGGAAGGATCGTACTAGGCCTTTCTGCTAACCAGGATCAATTATATGCTCTGGTGGAAAACTCCCAAAGCGCAAGCACCGGACAACCAGAGGCCGATCTGTTCCGGGGAAATATAACGGCAAGTCCTGTAACCTGGAGTGGTAACCTGGGCGTCAACCTGGTAGCAAAATTCAATGGCACCACAGATAACTTTCTTCAGACACAAGGAGGTTATGACATGGAAGTGGTTCCCCACCCAACCATTAACAATACTGTGTACGTTGGTGGTGTGAACATGTATCGGTCAACAGACGGATTCAATACCACTACCAATAATCTCTTCATGGGCGGAACAGTGCGTGGTGATACCTCTAACACCTACACGGATCCGGACCAGATCTCCCATGTGGATTTCCATCGGTTCCGATTTGACCCCTCTTCACCAAACCGACTGCTGGTAGGTTCTGATGGCGGCATCGCCCTTACCAATGATGCCACAGCCACCAAGCCGCTTTGGCAAAACGCGAACATCGGTTACCAGACCTTCCAATATTATCACGTGAACATGGATGGGGCTGTGGGCAGAAGGAATTTCGTGGGTGGTGCGCAGGATAATGGCACCTCGTACCGGGATCTTAACAATGTGGGCTTCCCGTCACTTCCAGACAGCAATGATCACCTGATCATTCCTTCAGGAGATGGTGGCCAGGCCTATCTGTACAATCTAGCCAGCAGTTACTACCTACTGCTTTCCGCGCAGGAAGGCAACGCTGTACGGTTCAACCTATTCGGCCAGTTCAACTCCGCCAGGATCACTCCGGAAAATACCAAACAGAATGTGTTTGTCACCTATTATCACCTGGATGATGACAACCCAGACTTCATGTATTTTCCAATTAATGACACCCTATACAGAACCACCAATTCAACCTCAGTGACATCCAGTTCCGGATGGGTGAGAATGGCTGGCGTTGATGCAATCCTGACGGGAGATATCTATTCAATGGCTACCACCAAAGGACCGTACAGTGCAAGCAGTATGATGCTCATCGGCACTTCAGATGGTAAAGTATATCGCCTCTTGGATCCGGCTAATACTGCCTCAAACACAGCACCAACAGATATCACGCCGGGGAACATGACCGTGGGTAGCCTTGTGAAAGATATCGCTTTCAACCCAAGAAATCATGACACAGCCATTGTTGTTGTTTCCAACTATAACGTGAACTCTGTTTTCTGGACGGGTAATGCATCTGCGGCCACTCCTACATGGACGGTCATCGAAGGCAATCTTACCTTACCGTCTTTCCGCAGCTGCGAGATCGTGGCTAAGACCTCCGGCGTTGAATACTATGTGGGCACAACAGTGGGTCTTTACAGTACTACTTCTGTTGCTGGCAACGGAACATTCTGGACGCGCGAAAACGGCGGACCCAAAGGAGAAATGAATACCGCTGTGATCCAGTCGCTCGCCTACAGATGGAAAGACAATGCCCTGCTCGTAGGTACCCACGGTAATGGAATGTTCTATACCACCATCGGCAATGCCATCACAATCCCCACCGGTACCAATGAACCGATCCGGGATAACAAAAACTTCATTGTTAAAGCATTCCCTACCATCACAAATGGCGTGATCAACTGGCAGGCCGGCAATATGCTCAACATCAGCAGCATTCAAGTGCAGGTGTATAATCTTGCCGGACAGGTTTTGTATAACCAAAAACAACAGTACCAAAGCGGAACCGTCAATCTATCCGGACTGCCCAATGGCAGTTATATCCTGACGATCACAAGCAGCGACAGGAAATACCAATTCATAAGACGATTTACGAAGAATTAAACACTGGCCACTGATATATAAGGCTGAATAAGTGCTATCGGGAATACAATAATCCCGATGTGCTTATTCAGCTTTTTTCTTGCTGTCCTTGGCGCATTAAGGCTTATTTTCGATGAAAGTTTTTCATGACCCCTCCGCTCTGGAAAAAAGGCATTGTTACTGACATCATAGATATCGCACCTGAAACGAAGCGATACTTTATCTCCATTCCTGAAATAGAGGTTTTCAATTTTATACCCGGTCAGTTTGTTACACTTGATCTTCCGATCGGAGAAAGGAATGCAGAAAGATGGCGAAGCTATTCTATTGCCTCGGCACCGGATAGCAGCAATCAATTTGAACTGGTGATCGTGAAGGCCAAGGATGGCAAAGGGACAGACTATATTTTTTCTGACCTGACCATTGGGTCATCTGTTGACGTAAGAGGACCTCAGGGTAAATTCACCCTGCCCGATGCACTGGACAAAGACCTTTTCCTGATCTGCACCGGTACAGGTGTTGCACCATTCAGAAGCATGATTAGGCACATCTATGAACAGAAGATTTCCCACAAAGCGATCCACCTGGTTTTTGGCTGCCGATATCAAACAGATCTTTTGTATGCCGATGAATTCTTTACACTTGCCGCCAGTGAGGCCAGTTTCCATTATCATCCTACGTTGAGCAGGGAGTCATGGGAAGGGCATCGGGGTTATGTGCATGAAGTATATGCGGCTTTACTTGCAGATCATCCTCCTGCAAGTTTCTACCTCTGTGGTTGGAAAGACATGATCACCCAGGCGAGGGAAAATATTGTGGCACTGGGATATGTCAAGAACGATATTCATTTTGAATTGTACGGATGATCTACATAATCTCAAAAATTATTTCATTCTTCATTGACCCCATCATCTGGATCATCGCTTTTATCATTCTCGGCAGACTGTTGCGTCATCGTTTGTGGAAGCGGAGATGTTATGTATATGCTTTCATAACCCTTATGATTTTTTCAAATACCTGGTTGCTGAACCAGATTTGGGATCAATACCAATGGCAACCCGTATCAATGGAACAAGTTCCTCCCACGGAAGCGGGAATACTACTGGGTGGCCTTTCGGGCTTCGATGAACAGCTAAATATGGGTTTTTTTGGCCCATCTTCAGATCGATTCATCCAAACCAACAGACTATTTCAAAAGGATAAGATTAAGTCTATCCTTATTACCGGAGGAAACATCAAATTCTTTCGGGAACAAACCTTTAGTGAGGCAGAGTTCTTAGGCAACAATCTGGTTGATGCAGGTGTACCAAGTGATCGCATATATCTCGAAACGAAAGCAAAAAATACGCTGGAAAATGCAAGACTAAGTAAATTAATGCTGGACAGCCTGCAAATTAGAGGCCCCTTTACAATTATCACTTCAGCCATTCACATGCCCAGGGCCGTGAAAATATTCAAGAAGGCGGGTCTGGAAGTGATCCCTTTTCCGAGTAATTATCTGGTCACCAAAGATGATACCCGATTCAAACTTTCCCATCTGGCACCATCCACCACTACACTGCTGAACTGGAGCATTATTCTCAGGGAATGGATGGGTCTGGCGCAGCTTGCGTTGGTAGGATAGTGAAAACTGGTCGCAGTTCGCATAGGTCGCGAGGTCGCTAGGATGACTGCAACCTCGCGACCTATGCGAACTGTGACCTATTGTAATACGATTGATTTGATCTTAGAAATAGGAATCCTTTCCTGCAACATGGAATCCCGATACCTCACAGTTACCGTTTGGTCCTCTTTGGTTTGGTGATCCACCGTCACGCAGTACGGCGTTCCCAAGGCATCCATCCTGCGGTAACGTTTACCAATGCTGTCTTTCTCCTCATAGAAACAATAGAAATCCTGCCGATGGGTATTGATGATATTCCTCGCGATCTCAGGCAGGCCATCTTTCTTTGTGAGTGGAAGAACGGCCAATTTGATCGGGGCAAGTTTGGCCGGGATGCGCAACACTACGCGGCTATCTTCAGATCCGTCTTCCTTGGTCCATTTTTCCTCCGTATACGCATGGCACAAGGTCAGCAGGAACATACGATCCAAACCGATGGAAGTTTCGATGACATAAGGAACGTAGTTCTGGTTCAGCTCCGTATCAAAGTATTGCAATTTCTTACCAGAGAATTTCTGGTGGCTGCCCAGGTCAAAATCCGTGCGGGAATGGATACCCTCCACTTCTTTCCAGCCGATGGGGAAATTATATTCGATATCTACTGCGGCATCCGCATAGTGCGCAAGTTTGATGTGGTCATGGAAGCGATAAGACTCAGCCGGAAATCCAAGCGAAGTATGCCATTTCATTCTTGATTCTTTCCAGTAAGCATACCACTCTTTTTGGGTGCCGGGACGAATGAAGAACTGCATCTCCATCTGCTCAAATTCGCGCATCCGGAAAATGAACTGACGGGCAACGATCTCATTCCGGAAGGCCTTGCCCACTTGTGCAATACCAAAGGGGATCCTCATCCGCGCCGTCTTCTGCACATTCAGGAAATTCACGAAGATACCCTGTGCCGTTTCCGGACGGAGATAGATCTGGTCTGAATCTTCGGCTACACTTCCCAGTTGGGTGGAGAACATCAGGTTGAACTGGCGCACATCGGTCCAGTTCATCGTACCACTCACCGGGCAGGGGATTTTATATTCTTCGATGAGCAACTTGAGTCCTGCAAAATTGTCCGTTGCGAGCAACTTATCCATCTCAGCAGTAAGGTGCTCCGCTTTCTCCAGCTCGCCTTTTCCCGACAGTTCATCGGCAAAACCCTCAATCAGATGATCCACACGATAACGCTTCTTGCTGTCTTTATTGTCGATCATTGGATCGCTGAAATTATCAACGTGTCCCGAAGCTTTCCAGGTAGTAGGATGCATGAAGATAGCCGCATCAATACCCACGATGTTATCGTGCATGCGCGTCATCTCGTTCCACCATGCATCGCGGATGTTTCTTTTGAGCTCACTGCCCCATGGACCGTAGTCATATACGGCACTTAATCCATCATATATCTCGCTGGAAGGAAATACAAATCCATATTCTTTGGCATGGGAAATGATCGCCTGAAACTTGTTTGGGTCTGTCACGCTCATAGCGGCAAAGATAATGAGGCAATGCGGTAATGTTAACCGAGCTTCTCGTTGTTTTTATGCCGCTCCGCATCGCGCATGGATTTTTTTGCAAAGTTCTTCTCCAGCGCTTGGGTCAAGTCAACACCGGTTTGGTTAGCTAAGCAGATGAGCACCCAAAGTACATCGGCCATTTCATCGCCGAGGTCCCGGTGTTTGTCAGACTCTTTGAAGCTCTGCTCGCCATAGGTCCTGGCCATGATGCGGGCCAACTCCCCCACTTCTTCCGTAAGGATTGCCATATTGGTAAGCTCGCTGAAATAACGGACCCCAACGGTCTTGATCCATTGGTCTACGTCTGCCTGTGCCTGTGCGATGGTCATGGTTTATTCTTTTGCTTTGGTATCTATCGTTATTGTTACCGGCCCGTTGTTCCACAACCGCACCTGCATATCTGCACCAAACTCCCCTGTCTGGATCTTCTTTCCTAGGTCCGTTTCCAGCTGGCGGATCATTTGCTCATACCTCGGAATGGCGATCTCTGGCTTAGACGCGCGGATATACGAAGGACGGTTTCCCTTCCTGGTAGATGCATGCAGGGTGAACTGGCTGACCAGTAAAATGTCCCCGCCCGTATCCTTAACAGAAAGATTCATGACCCCATCGGAATCATCAAAAATGCGGAGGTTCACGATCTTCCCGCTGAGCCACTGAATATCTTCTTCATTGTCAGCATCTTCAATCCCCAAAAAGATCAGGAGTCCCTGACCAACCGATCCAGTAACATTATCATCTACCGTTACAGATGCTTCCTTGACCCGCTGAATGACTGCTCTCATATGTGAAACAAGTATCTTATCGTAACTTTAAGAAATGAAGATAGATATTAGCCGGGAATTGATGTTCAGGACGGCGAGGAGTGGTGGAAAGGGTGGCCAGAACGTCAACAAAGTGGAGACCATGGTGGAAGCCATGTTCCCGGTAATGGAATCGCAACTGCTTTCGGAAACGCAGAAATTGATGGTGGTTGAAAAATGCCGGAACCAAATCAATGCAAACGGCTACCTAACATCAAGGTCCAGCGCAACAAGATCTCAGTTGCACAACAAATTACTGGCCATTGAAAAAATCAATTATCTGGTCAACAGCGCACTGGTGAAAAAAAAATCGAGGATCGCCACCAAGCCTTCCGCAGGTGCTAAAGAGCAACGCCTGACAGGAAAGAAAAACAGGTCCGCCATTAAATCAGGCCGTAAGAGAATTGATAACGATTGGTAAATGAATGCATATGTGTAAGAAATTTCAGTTGGTACCCTTGTATCTTTTTGCCCTGGGCACGATGTTGCTTCTGGCCTCCTGCCAGAAAGATATTAGTGATGAAACGGGAACTTCAACCCTCAATGTAACATTCAGGATCCTAAACAATGGCGAATCCCTGAACACCAGTGAAACTTATTTGAATTTCAGCGGCGAGCAATACCGGGTGGATGTATTCAAGTTTTATGTTTCCAATGTAAAACTTCGTACATCAGACAATCAGGTGAGCGAAGAAAAAGAAAGCTATCACTTGGTTGATCTGGCCAATGCGGAATCCAGGGAACTCACGCTTACTATGAACAATGGCAGCTACCAGCAACTTGAATTCACCGTGGGGGTAGACAGTATCCGCAATGTAAGTGGCGCACAAACCGGTGCACTGGATCCCATGCTGGGCATGTTCTGGACCTGGAACTCTGGATACATTTTCGCAAAACTGGAAGGACAGTCGCCCCAGTCCACCGCCCTTCAACAAAAATTCATCTATCATATCGGCGGCTTCAGGACCGGAGAAAATGCGCTGCGGAAGATCGTGTTGAATATGCCCGCAGACAAGCCCATACAGCTAGGTAAGACAAAAATGGTTGTGATCGATGTTGACCTTGCGCGCTGGTTTGACGGTGCGCACAAAATATCCATCGCCACAGCACCCGCCCTAATGACTCCCGGAAGGCAATCGCTCTTGATTGCAGACAACTATGCTACCATGTTTACCCTATACAATGTGATCAATCCCTGATGAAGAAAATACTGGTCATATTGTTGGCGGGCGTAGTGGCAGTGGGCTTGATGGAAGCCTGCAGAAAAACAGACGAATCCACTCCTGATACAAAATCGCTCACCCTAGGTATCCCCCAGGGATGGCCACAGCCGGAGAACATTTTTTCTTCCAATCCATTGACCCAGCAAGGTTTTGATCTTGGCAAAAAACTATTCTACGATGGAAGGCTTTCCAAAGATGGCAACTTTCCCTGTGCCTCCTGTCATCAACAGTTTGCGGGCTTTGCCACTTTTGACCATACGCTGAGCCATGGTTTCAATAACCAATTCACTACAAGGAACGCCCCCGGTCTTTTCAATCTGGCCTGGTACAAGGAGTTCCATTGGGATGGCGGGATCAATCACCTGGAAGTACAGCCCCTGGCACCCATCACCGCACCCAATGAAATGGCTGAGACCGTTGAGAATGTGATCGCAAAACTGAAGGCAGATCCCGCCTATCCGAAAATGTTCAAGGCCGCTTTCGGAACGGAACAGATCAACTCCCAACTAATGCTCAGGGCCTTGTCTCAATTCATGGGTATGATGGTTTCTTCTAACAGCAAGTATGATAAAGTGATGCGGGGACAAAGCAGTTTTACGGATGCGGAAATGAGGGGCTACAAACTTTTTCAGGCTAATTGCGCCAGTTGCCATAAAGAACCGCTGTTCACGGACCAGAACTATCGGAATACGGGTTTGCCGATGGATCCCTTCCTGAAAGACGCAGGCCGGATGCGCATTACAAGATTGCAAGCCGATTCGCTGAAATTCAAGGTGCCGTCTTTGCGTAACGTCATGCTGACCGCGCCTTACGGGCATGATGGAAGATTCTTTTCCGTGGGTGATGTCATTGATCACTACCGGTTCAATGTAGTGAATGGACCTACTACCGATCCGTTGGTTAAGAACAAAATCAACCTTGACGTCTTTGCAAAAAATGACCTGATCATTTTTATGCGTACGTTAACGGATAGTAGTTTTTTGGCAGACAAAAGATTCAGTCAAGAATAATTATGAGGTCGCAGTTCGCGCAGGTCGCAAAGGTCGCAATACCTTTCTGCGAACTCCGCGACCTTCGCGACCTGCGACCTGCGAACTGCGACCTGCGAACTGCGACCTGCGACCTGCGACCTGCGACCTGCGAACTGCGACCTGCGACCTGCGACCTACTTAGGCACTTCTACTTTGCCTTTTCCCTTCCCTTGCTTAAAAACCTCAAGAGCTGCCTTGCGGCTCTCGATTTCCTGCTGTATCCGGGTTTGGTCCGTTTTATTTTTTTCGATGGCTGCCTGTAAGTCCGTGAATTTCTTATCCAGTCGTTTTTT
>JBEISY010000273.1:0-3690 GCA_040375175.1 Chitinophagaceae bacterium | reverse complement strand
GGAACAATGACAATATGAACCTGAATTGGGATACCCTGACCCGGGCCCATTATCAACGCGGCTCCAGTCTTGGTGCAAGAACCAACGCAGCGGTACTTCGTAATGTATCTACCAATTGGAATATCAATACGCCTTTTGATCTGGTCAGGACGGGGAAGGATTCCGTCAATGTCCCAACTTCTGCCAATATGAGTTGTGATAACAAAAACCTCAATGTTTTGCCGTTGATTTCAGAAGCAGTTGCCAATCCTGCGTTAAGGATGGGGTTTGTTTTTCAATTGAGCAGCTACGCATTTTCCAGTACTGCTGAGGAGTTGAGGGCTCTTACTTTCAATTCTGGTTGGGGGCCAAGAACTGAAAACCCCAAGCTTATGGGAAATACTTGTGCATATGGCGCTCCGCCGCTGTTGAGTCTGGCCTATTGGGTACAGAAAGATACTTGCGTTAAAATCTGCAAGTTCAACATCACAGATACGCTGGTGAACCCTTACAGGTGGGGCATCCTTGGTAATTGGCGGGCTGACAGGGCATACACTTATTACGGGAACCGGGAGGTACTCGCGTTTGAGCCAGGCGGTACAGACATCCGTCGCCAAGGGGTGATCTTGGACTTCGCACCTTATTGGACCTTTAATACGACTTCTCTGAATGCCGTGTCAGATACAACCAGATGGGTGTGGAACGCTGCACAATCTCGTTTCAACAGCAGGGGATTTGAAGTGGAGAATTTTGATGCCTTGGGTCGATATAACTCCGGACAATACGGTTACCGGCAAACCATGCCCGTGGCTGTGACGCAGAACGCCCGTGCGCGTGAGACCTGGAATGATGGTTTTGAGGACTACACCTATAGCAATGCAAATTGCATTGCATGCCCCAAAACGCGTGAACTTGATCTGTTGACGGGAATGACCGGTGTAGCCATTGACAGCCTGGAAAGTCATTCCGGGAAATATAGTTTGCGGGTGAACGGCACATCCAAAAGCCAGGTGATCATTCCGCTAAGCGGTATTGGTTTGGACTCTCTTCCACCGAGGTTAACGGCGCAGATGGACTCCGTTGCCATCCTCGGATCTGAGCGGGTAGTGGTGGGCCTGGGCAATGGTATGCAGGGTACTTATAGTGGGCTTTATACGCTAAATGGCCGGGAGATCGGCAGGGACGGACCCTTTAATACTCCCAATATCGATCTCAAAGCAGTCAATTTCGCCGAGTTGATGACGCCTTTCTCAACCGCATCAGCGTCTCCGGAGGCCGCACCCCGCAAAGTGACCATACTGCCAACGGACGAACGTTTTCTGACAGTAACCAGTGGTAACTATACCAATACGATGATCCTATATGGGGTTACCAAAACCATCAATGGTACCACGGAACAAGATCTCTTTAACCAGGAACGCTTCGGGACATTCCGCTATGATATTCCGGCCAGGGATGGCGATTATACTGTGGTGCTAAAGTTCTGTGAACTGTTCCATTCCAGCGTTGGAAACAGAGTTTTCAATGTGGATATCAATGGCAACAGGGTGTTGTCAAATTTCGATATGTTGTCTGAGGCACCAAAGTTTACCGCACTGGAGAAGAGCTTTACTGCTAAAGTCACCAACGGCGTTATGAAGATCGACTTCACTACAGTGGTGGCGAGTGCCAACATTGTTGCAATTGATTTGATCTACCGTGGTCAGACGACACCATCAGTTGCTATCCCACCTACTCAGGAAATGAGGATACTACCTGAAGACTTAACGTATATTACTATAGATGACGGATGGACGATAGATGTTATGGGGATTTATGGTTTTCCAAGAACCATAAACGGAACAGATGACCAAGCGTTATATAGCAACGAAAGATTTGGAACCTTTCGCTATGATGTCCCGGTCACAAACGGAAACTACAATGTAGTACTTAAGTTTTGCGAGATTTACCATAATAGTCCTGGAAAACGAGTTTTCAATGTGGATATCAATGGAAACCGTGTCTTGAATAATTTTGATATCCTGTCCCAGGTTCCAAAGTTCACGGCTTTAGACTATACATTTCCGGTAACCGTCACAAATGGACATTTGAATATATCGTTTGACCCCACTATAGATAAAGCGAAAATTTCGGCAATTGATATCATTCCTACGGGCGGTGATTCTTTGAGTGGCTCTGCCTCCCCCGTCTATGATTTCAGAACCTTCAATGCACACTGGGAAGGTTATGTGCAGCCTCGATTTACCGACAATTACAAGTTTTTCCTGAAGGGCTCTGGTGTGGCATCCATGCGGATCAATGCGGTTGAAGTATTGAGTACGGTGCTGGAGCCTAACGACCAAGCCTCACGGCCCATCAGCATGACGGCCGGGCAACTCTATTTCATGGTCATTGACTACAACATTACTTCTGAGTATTCAGGGAATGTGACGATGTCATGGGCCAGCGATAACTTTCAGCAATTTGAAGTGGTGCCGCAAAAACAGTTGTATACCAGCGTAACTCAAGCGAATGGATCCTTGGTCCCCAAAGTGCTAGGCTATTGTAAATCCTTTAAAAAGATCACGGGTACCAATATGGTGGCTCCTAAACTATCCCCTCTGCAAAGCAAAGACTATATCGTGTCTGTATGGGTAAAAACAGAAGGCACCGATGGTGTGGGTACGAAAACGGCCGCAGACGCTGCTACGCTTAAGTTCAACAACAGTGCCACAATTTATCAACTGCAACGGACGGGCACGAAGATCGAAGGTTGGCAGCGGCTGGAGGCAAAGATCACGATGAATGCCACTGCAACAGGCCTGACCCTTACGCTGAATGCTACAGCTAATGCAAAAATGTATTTTGATGACCTACGTATCCAGCCCTTCAACAGCAGTCAGAAAGCATATGTCTATGATCCGGTTAGCCTGAAACTGATGGCGGAACTGGACGAGAACAACTATGCCACATTTTACGAGTATGACGATGACGGAACATTGATAAGAGTGAAAAAGGAAACAGAAAGAGGCGTCCAAACCATCAAAGAAACCCGTTCCGCCCTCATCAAAAACTAATGCCATGAAGACAAAAACATTCATATTCCTCCTGTTTCTCACCGCAGCTGCCGGCACACAAGCCAGGGGACAGGCCAGCCAGACCCTTAGCGCTTTTCAGGAGTACTATCGGATCTATTACAGTTACAATAAGGCGGAATACCTACGATGTAATGTCACATCCCTGACCAGGGATAGTGTAACCTGGCAACAGTATAATCAGTGGACCTTCCCATTCATCTCTAGCAACGGAAGATATACCTGTACCTATGATAGTGTTCGCCTGGTGCAGGGATATAGTTTTAACCTGGCGCTTGACACGCGCCTGCTCGTTTTGGGCATGTCCAAACCCGATCGGATGAATGTATTGTTCCCGGTTAACCTACTGGATAATGCTTTCCGAAATGAATCCCTGGAATTGTCCTATATCATTAAAACGTCACAGTCTTCCTGGATGCTCAGGTTCATTTTCAAACCGGGAGGATACTACAGTTCTTATGAAGTGATCTATGATCCTGTTACTCTGCTGATGACTCAGCAGAAATTGTTTTACAAAGCGGATGATGGCAGAACAACAGAGCTGTTAATTACAACTTCAGGATATAACAGAGCGTCTTTTTCCACCGGGATCTTTGATGAATTTCTGTACGTAAAACAAACGGATACCGGGTATGTG
>JBEISY010000092.1:0-6613 GCA_040375175.1 Chitinophagaceae bacterium | reverse complement strand
GGTTGAAGGACGCCTGCGAGAGATTCTGGCGGGCGATCTCCAAACCTGTTTTAGCGTTTTGCAGTTGTTCCAACGTAGCTACACTATCATTGTAAAGATTAAGCACCCGTTGATAATCGCGCTCTGCTTTCTGTAAACCGAGTTGCACCTGCTGTACCTGCGCTGAGATCTCGGTTGATTTGGTGGTAGCGAGCAGCTGACCTCTTTTTACTTTATCGCCCTCAGATACGAGGATACGATCTATCACGCCACCGGTTTTGAAACTCAGGCGCATTTCATCCTGCGTGGAGAGATAGCCCGTCACATGAATGAGGTTGTCTGCAGCTTCTTCCTTCACGGAAATGAGCTTAACGGGAATGGTGTCTTTGGCGGCGATCATTTTATCATCGGCCCTCCTGTTGCAAGCGTAGGAGGCAACAATGATCAGGAGCAGTAAAAATACGTTTCGCATATAGAATCAGATAAGTGGTTGATTAGTTGATGGGATAAGTTGCCGTCTGGCGTTCGTAGTCGGCCATGGCTGCAAGCAGCCTGTAGTAGTTCAGTTCTTTCTGCAGTTGTGACTGCGTAAGTTGGTTCCGTGCATCCAGCAGTTCAATGAAACTGTTGATGCCTTCCTTGTAGCCGCGATCAATGAGTTTAAAATATTTGGTGGCCGATGTTTCCTGTTGGATGGCCAGCAGGTAATTGTTGTAATTGTTCCTGGCGTTATTACCGGAGTTGAATGCAGATACTTCCAATTTACGTTTCAGATCGGCCGTACCGAAATCGGTATTCTTAAGATCCAGTTCCGCAGATTTAATTTTATAAAGATTTCGGTTACCCGCAAAGAGGGGAACGGTGACTTGCACGCCGCCGAGGAAGAAAAAAGAAGTCTGTTGTACTTTGAAATTGAAGTCTTGTGCGGCGAGATCCAGGAAAGCGCCAACCCTAGGGGCGTGGTAGGCTTTGGAGAGCTTCAGTGCATCTGTTTGGATGTCTTTCATCACGCCCATCTGTTTGAGTTCTTCGCGAGCGTTCACATTACCATCTACTTGTTGAATGGCTGCACTGCCGGCCTCTGCCAACTGAATGGTGGCAAGGGTAACTGGTGCATTCACATCCCGGTTCAGCAATGCATTGAACCAGGCGATGGCTTTATCTTTCTCGTTCTTCGCGTTAGAGAGTTGTGTTTCCACCTGACGTACTTCGGATTCTGCTCGCGACACATAGGCGGGCAATCCTTTGCCATTGGCCAGCAGAGATTGGTTGAGCCTGAGGTTTTCATTCACGAGCGAGAGAGAGGAGGAATAAATAGTGATGGCCTTATCTGCCATTAAGATAGCGTAGTAACTCTGCTTGATCTCGCGCACCAGTTCTCGTTTGTAGATCTTCACATCTGTTTCCTGCAGGGTGACCTTTTTTTCGTGAATGGTTTTATTGTACTTCAGTTCCGGATTGTAAATGGGTGCGGTAGTCTTCAGTCGCACATCATAGAAGTTGTTGGGCAGGAACTGTTCAGATACATTTTCGATCTGCGGAAATTTGTTGCTGCTGGTGAGTTGGTTCAAGGTGCTGTACACCGGGTTGAGGAGATCGCCGACGGGAATAGTGATCTCGCGACCGCCTTGCGCCAGCGTGTACTGTCCTTCCAGCCAGCTGGTGGGGAGGTAGAGGCTGCGCGCCTGTTGCAGGGCCAGCAGACTTTGTTCAATGGAAACATTTTTCTGCTTCAGGACGAGGTTATTGGCCAGGGCTTCCCTGATATAGCCATCCAGAACCTCTTGTTGGGCCTTTGCGAGAAAAGGCGATGTGAGAAGGACGATCAGCATTATCCCCCAGCTTCTTCTGTTAGTGTTGTTTGAGTTGCGTATCATGCTACGGAATATTATCTTATTATTAAACGTTGTCAACATTATGAACGATGTTCAGAATATTGGTAAAAAAAATGAGCCTAAGCCCATGCGTAAAGTCCCCGGCGTCATTACATTTTATCCAGCATCTGTGCAAAAATCTTGTATCCATTGTTCAGCAGGTTCAGGTGATTATGGTGTTTATATGCATTGCAGCGATCCCTGCAGTATAGGGCACACATACCGTGCATGGAACTCCATATGAAGAACGAGAGATACTCTATATCCTGCCCCTGAAACCTGCCCCTGTCCTGGCATTCGCGGATCACTATTTTCAGGAAATCCAGCGCTTTGTCGCCCTCTTCCCAGCAATCTTCCTCCTCCAGGTTCATCGGTGCTTGCATAATAAACATCAGATCATAGAAATCCTTGTTATTCATTGCAAAATCCATATAGACTTTGCCGAGGGCTTTCAACCGCTCAAAAGGATCTTCTACATGTTGAAGGGGAAGCATCACTGCGGTCAGTTTACGGAAACCTTCCTCGTGGAGGGAATGGAAGATTTCATCCTTCTCCTTGAAATACAAGTAGATTGTACCCGGACTGTACTCAATTTTTTCCGCAATATTGCGGATAGATGTGTCGTAATAGCCCTTTTCCAGGAACAAAGACCGGGCAGCTGATAGGATCAGCTGGCGCATCTCTTCTTTCTCTCTTTGTTTCCTGTTGGCGATGGTCATACAATGGCGTTAACAATGCAAAGAAAATGAACAGTGTTCATTTATCCAAATATTCATGGAATTTTTTTGCCGAGGCCCTATTTCTGTTCCATCTGCTCAATGATCTTCGCCACCTCCGCTTCAGTGGATCGGAGTTTTTGCTGGCAGTAGGTGATCAGTTCTGCCGCGCGTTTTACTTTTTCTGCCAGCACGTCTACAGAAACAGATTCGCTTTCAATTTCCCTTGCGATCTGCTGCAGTTCCTGGTATGCGGATTCATATGTTGTATGGGCGTTCATGGTTTTCTGCGATCTCTTTGATAACGGTTTTAATTTCTGTGTGTTGCATGACAATGGTCAACTCTTCTTGCTCGGATAATCCATTGGCATTCCTGATCACTTTTCCCTGGTGCTTCACAATGGCAAATCCCCGTTGAAGGGTTTGCTCCGGTGATGCCATCCGGATCATGGAAGCCAAATGCTGCAATTGATTGACCTGTTGTTTAATGAACTGGATTCGGAAGGTATGTAAATTATTTACCTGCATGTCTATCTCATGACGTCTTTTCGCTACCTGTATTTTGGGCTGCACCACGATGGCTCCGGATATATTCAGTAAATCATTTTTTCGTTGGTGCAGAATCTGAACGGAGCGTTGAGACACCAGTTGATTCAGCTTCAACAAGGTCTGGCTGTAATGTTGCAGGTAATCCCTACTCTTATTCACCACAACGGTATTGATGTTGCTCAGCACGCGTTGCCTTGAACTGCAGATCTGCTGTGCCTTAAACACCAGATGTTTTTGCAGCACCATGATCCGGTCCTCAAACATCTTATTGTGCGCAATGATGTATTCCGCGGCCTTGGTAGGCGTTTTGGTTTCGGTATGGGCCATCAGGTCTGCAATGCTCTGGTCCTTCAAGTGTCCAATTCCAGTAATAACCGGGATCGGAAATTTCGCGATCGCCCTGTTCAAATTATAATCATTGAAGATCAGGAAATCACTCTCACTGCCACCGCCGCGAATGATCACAACGGCGTCATATACCTTTCCGCTTTTGAAGATCTCTAGTAACTGCTCAAACAATTGCCGCGCTTTATCTTCTCCCTGCACTGCAACATGATAAGTGTCTACGTCAAATGCGTATCGATACGGATTCTGTGCAAGCGTGTGCATGAAATCATCATACCCGGCAGATTGCCTGGAACCGAGCACCGCAATTTTCTGCACAGCGAGTTTCAAGGGATGACCCTGGTTCCTGGTGACGATCTTATCCCCCACCATCCGGATGAAGTCCGAATTGTCCGCCAACAGCCTGCGAATGGTCTCTTGCTTTTTGCGCTCAAGCTCACCCAGAGTGAAACGGGTGTCTGCATCCAGTACAACAAGCTTCAAACCATACAAAGCCGTGTACTCAACTTTCACTTTTAGCAACACATGGATGCCGGTGGTGAATCTTTGTCCGGTTTCTTTTTCAAACAACTCAATCCTTTTGGATCCCTCCTGCCAGGCCGCTGCGCTCACACGTGAAACAAGGTTGCCACTGGTGGCATCTTTTTCCACCAGGTCAAAATAATGGTATTTCTTCTGTGGGTAGAATTTATGGTCACTCACATCGGCCAAAACCCAGAAAGACTCCCTCGCAAAACGATCCTGCAAATGATTCTGGATCATTCTGGTGAGTTCCGAGAGCCTGAGTTGGGTTGTTTCCGTCATTGATTAAAATTACATCACTGGTCGGGCTTCGCCGCCGGATCAGCCTCAACATTTGCAGTTATTTTCTACGGGGTGGTTCGGTGAAATCACCGTAATGATTCACGGCCCGGGAAAATGGATCCAGGCTTTCGTCCAGCCATTTTGAAAATTCTGCCCTACTGATAGAGCCGGATTTTGTCACCCGGGTGTTCTCGGTACTCCTCCCACCAAAATGACGCAGGATTTTTCGGGCATCATCGTAACTAAGTGGATCCAGATCAAGAGCGGGAAGCGATGTCCCATAGAAATCTGCCAGCGGAGCAAGGTCCTTCATATATACTGCAGAGTCCGGATAAAACCAGGTCTCGTTGGCCCAGCCATGCGGCGTAGGCACACCTCGCATCAGGCCCGTGGCCCCGATTTTTTGTATCGATGAAAAGTTGGGATGGCTGGGTTTCACGTCGTTATACGGCATAAGGTAGGCGCCACTGCGGAGTAAACGCGCCTGTACTTCCCGGATCGGTACCTTTCTGGCGCTTATGCGCTTTGCTGCCGCCAGAGCCGCGAGGCTACCTGCCGCCTGGCCCGTCAGCATCACCACGGGCTGTAATCGTGTAGTTCCGTTTACTACATTAGTGACACTGATCCCTTTCTCAGCAATGATCAGTCCGTCCACTTGCTCTGGAATCAGGCAACCCAAAGGAATATTATACGATGGCACCGGATAAAACTCCAGGTGCTGTGGCGCCGCTGGGTTCTTTTTATGGTGATGATCGATGGGGTAATCCCCTACGGAGATCCCGGTCCTATACACACTATATTGAAAAGGCGAGGCCAGTTGGTTCATATCAAAGCGCACCAGGCCTTTCACCCTTCTACCCTCCCGATGGTAGGGAATCAAAGCCAGGCGATCCGCCGTTGGGAATTCATCATCCGCCAAACCCAGATGAGCGAAACCCAACTGGCTTTGGATAAAATAGATGAAACGTAGTGTGGTTTGCTTGGCGGCCACCAGTGCAGAATCTCGCCCTCGAAGGCTCATATTGACCACATTCAGGTAGGTATCGTTCCCATAGATCGGCCAGTTGATCAGGTATTTTCTTCCGGGGAGTTTGCCATAATTCAGCATTTTCTGCGCATCAACGGTCGGTTTTCTCCGCAAACTATCGTGGTAATAGTTACTACAGGCCCCATCGAACTCTATCGGATCATAGCCCGCCGGTTTGGCGATGGTGCAATCCTGCCCACGGCCATAGTCTTTAAGGATGGCCACATAGGTAAGGTCCTGGACGATGTTGTTGGTAGCGGAGACACCCACTTTTTCTCCCGTCAGGGAGCCAGCTTCCATGCCCAGGTCAAAACCGGCTACGGCATCCGCTAAAACATCGCCAAGTTCAGTAGCATCGATGGTTTGACTGGCGTGAATTTCCATCAGGGCATTGCTCAGGCCGTTGTTAAATCTTGCACCCAAAACCTTGTTCTCCTGCCTGATAACGGTAATAAATTTCGTATTGTAGATGATTTTAAGCTTTTTCTCCGCAACAACCATCCGTTTAAAGATGCTATCGGCCACATGGGGCTCAAATTGAGTGTTGCTGACCCAGCCGGTGGCAAGTTTGCCCGCGCCGCCGTAATGCTTGATCAGTGCCTGTACAAACTCCTGCCAGATGCCGGAATGCAATTCATGGTTACCATCGGTTGCTGAGACACCCGCCGCGGAGAGCATGCCCCCCAACCAAGGGCCATCTACAACGAGAATGGTGTTTGCACCCACGCGGGCACTCTGAATGGCTGCAGCCACTCCGCCGGTTCCGCCGCCAATCACCAGAACATCGGTTTTGACCTCATATTTGGGTTCTCGGACTGGTTTTTCGGTCGAAATCAGTGAGAAAAGCCCAAAAACGCCGATTATCAAAATAGTTAACCTTAGTCGCATCTATTAGAAAGATATTTATTTAGCTTTAGCGATCGATTGCTTGTCATATAGCTGTCCGTCATCCGTGATGGGCAGCTTTTTTTTAATTAGACAATTAGTAAATGTGGCAATGTGGCAATGAATACATTTACAGTATGAAACGTCTCGTTGTATTCATTGCCACATTTACAAATTGCCTCATTCTCTCATTGCATGCCCAACCTGATTGGATCAAGCAGGGCAACATCTACGAAGTCAATGTAAGGCAATATACCAAAGAAGGAACTTTCGAAGGATTTTCGAAACATATAGACCGGCTGAAAGGCATGGGCGTACAAACCCTTTGGTTCATGCCCCTGAATCCGATCTCTTAAGAAGCCCGCAAAGGTAGCCTCGGCTCTTATTATGCAGTGGCTGATTTTAAAGCGGTGAATCCTGAATTTGGTAAGCTT
>JBEISY010000140.1:0-5377 GCA_040375175.1 Chitinophagaceae bacterium | reverse complement strand
CTTTGCACGAGTTGCAGGATCACGGTAGCGGTGATCGGCTTGCTTACAGAACCGATGCGATAGAGGGTGCCCGTGTCGTTCAATGTTTTCTTCTCCACATTTTTCCATCCGTAGGCTTTGTGAAATACCGTCTGGCCCTTGTGCACCACCAGGACGGTGCCACTATATGCGTTGCCTCTTTGCTTTGAAGCCATGTATGCATCGATTTGATCTCTTAGGGCATCCTGGCTTTTGCCGGAGGCCAAACAGATCAAGCCCATGAACAGTAAATATATTCTCATCTGCATTTTTACCCGGAGGTAAAGTACAGCCGTTTCAAAGTGTGAAGCTGCAAAGGATTGTTAATTCTCTTTCGCTGCTTTTCGCTTGGCATCATCTACGGCCCACGCCGCCATGGCGTCAATGATCGGTTTCAGTTTTCAGCCATTTTTATGCATCGGCTTTTCAGGGTGCCGATGCCGTATATGCGATGACGCCGCCTAATCTTGGTGGTGGAAATGTGGTGGCCAATACCATTAAAGCGGGAACAGCTATGGTGGATGGCGTACTTGCAGTGGGCGTGAAGCGGGTGGCGATGCTCAGCAGCATCGGCGCTGATAAACCCTCGGGCAACGGACCAATTGCCGGCTTGCACCAGATTGAAAACCTGTACACACAGTTAACAGGCGTGCAAACCCGTTTTCTGCGAGCTGGTTATTTCTACCTAAACTTCTACAACAACATTCCTTTGATCAAAAGCGCTGGCATCATCGGCAGTAATTTTCCAGGAGATGTAAAAATGCCAATGGTACACACGGATGATATTGCAAACATCGCTGCTGAAGAACTCTTGTTGCAAACCACCGGAGTGCGTTATGTGACCAGTGATGTGCAAACACCTTCAACAGCAGCTAACGTGCTGGGTAATGCCATTCAAATTCCGACATTGCCCTGGATTCCCTTTACCGATGAACAAATGGTTGGTGGTATGACGCAGGCAGGAATTCCACTGGATATTGCAGAGATGTATACGGAGATGGGAAGAGGTATGGGCGATGGATCCATTGCAGCAGATTTCTTTGCTTCGGGTGCTGAGGTGGCGGGAAAGGTCAGGCTTGAAGCATTCGCGAAGCAGTTCGCAGAAAAGTATCATGGTTAAGCAAAAAGCCTTCGTGAAAACGGAGGCTTTTTTGTTTTACATTTAGCGGATGAATCAACTTCTCCATCAACGATATCCCGACTATGAATCCATGTCATTGGCAACGGCCCGGATCATGGCAGAGGGGCTTCGACAAAACCCAGCGTTAACGCTTTGCATGGCGTCAGGGCATACACCTTCCCGAACCTGCGAACTGTTTGTAAACATCATCAAAGAAGATAAGATCGATGTCCAAAAGATGCTTTTCATCGGTCTTGATGAATGGGTAGGACTGTCACCCGATAATACCGGCAGCTGCCAGTATTTTTTTATGGAGAAGTTGATCAAGCCCCTGGGCCTAGAACCGGAACAGGTGTTTCTGTTTGACGCGCTGGCGGCTGATCTCAACATGGAGTGCTTGAAAATGGATGCCCTTATCCAGGCACATGGCATTGACCTCATGGTGGTGGGTATAGGAATCAACGGACACATTGGCTTTAATGAACCGGGAACACCTGTTGATATTAACTGTCATGTAGCCAGTCTGGAACCAAGCACCGTTCAGGTAGGACAGAAATATTTCGCTGAGTCAACGCTATTGGGCAAAGGCATCACCGTGGGGTTAGGGCAGCTCATGCGTGCAAAAAAACTGATTCTCATCGCCAACGGGGCGCATAAAAAAGACGTGGTGCAACAGGCGCGTTTTGGTCCGGTGGATCCGATGTTCCCGGCCAGCATTATTCAAATACACGAGCATGTGATGGTTATAACGGATAGCCTCACCTGAAGTATAGTCTTTAGTTGCAATACCGAAATATAGATAAGACGTTCCTGTTGCAGCTATATTCCTTTAAAGCTGTATCCTTGCTGTATATGTCTTTGCTTAAAACGCTTTATAAACGACTTGTGCCCAGCAAGGTACGTAACGTGTTTCTGAAAAATCAGATCATCAACTACTATAATAGCCACGAGCAACTAAAAGCCAATGCTGAGTGGACAGAGGTGGTGAACAGGCTTGCCCGTCAAAGGCTGGAAATCTTTCCCTATGATTTTGCTGATCAATACAAGGAAGAAGACATCGTGGTGTATCATGATGAAAAGAACGGACTTTCTTATGTTTTGCAGGATAACAAGAAACTCTACTTTAAGCGCGGCTGGAATGAAAAGAAAATCAAAAGAAATTATAATCGCCTTAGAATAGAGCAGGATCCCGGAAGTCCTCATTTTTATACGACGGAAGATTTTAATGTAGTGCAGGGAGATGTGGTTGCAGACATCGGTTGTGCAGAGGGTAATTTTTCCCTTTCTGTAGTTGAGAAAGTAAAGCGACTATATCTTTTTGAATGTGATCCGGGTTGGCTGGAAGCCTTGCAATATACTTTTGAACCATGGAAAGAAAAAGTTGAGATCGTTGCCAAATTTGTTTCTGATAAGACGGATAATAGAAACATCCGTGGGGATGATTTTTTTGCTGATAAAACAGTTGGCTTTTTCAAAATTGATGTGGATGGCGGGGAGCGACCATTATTAGATGGCTTAACGAAGACGATTACCAGTAAAAAGCCAATGAAAATCGCTTTTTGTACTTACCACCAGCAGCAAGACGAGCTTGAGTTTACCGAATATTTCACATTACATGGTTTTTCTGTTACTCCGGGAAAACGGTATATGATCTTTTTCCACGACAAAATGATTTCCGCGCCCTACCTGCGTAGGGGCCTGATCAGGGCTGTGCACTAGAGGCATCAACCAGGTAAAGGATCGAAAGATAATTCTTCTCTGTTGCAGCAGACATCGCCATTTCACAAGTGGAAGTGGAGGAGTAGTGGCCATCACAAGCAATCTGTTTTACTTCATTGGCTTCTGCTGCCGTGGCGCTGTGGGTCAGTTCAGGAAACAAGAAACCTCGGTCTCCTGCCATACCGCAGCACCCTGCATGCATGGGCACAGTCACATGTTTCGTGAGTTTTTTGGCAAGGCCGATGAATTTATCCTGGGTATGCATTTTTTCCAAGGCACAAACCGGATGTAGTACCACATGTTTCTCCAAGGGCACAACAGATAGCTTGGGCAAGGCCATATCATGGAGGAATTCCACTGCGTCCAGAATTTTCAGTTGGTCGAATTTTTGCTTCCTGTCATCGTCCAAGATCGGCCTCAGCTGATGGAGTGTATACGCACAGGAGCTTACATCAATAACAATGGGCAATGCACCTTGCTGACTGCTGATCCAGAGGTCATCAATGGTGCGGCGTGCCTGTAGTCTCTGTGCTTCGGCAAATCCTTTTGATCCAAAGATCTGGCTGCAGCAGGACTGGTTCACCTGCTCCAGGGTGCGCACGGAGATCCCTGCCTTTGTACAAATACTATAAAATGTTTCTATGATATTCTTCTCATTACCCTGATAGGTTCCCATCATCCTGCTGATACAGGAAGGGAAGTAAACGATGGATGCATCACGTGGAGCAGTTTGTCTTAACACCGAAAGCGCTGGCGGTGCAGGGACCTGGGCTGTCCATTCCGGCACAGCAGGTACTATTTTCCGAACGCCTTTGGTGATCTTGTTCATTGTGTGCTGACCGAACCATTTATTAGTGGTATGCCCTGCACGCAAAGCAAAGCGCACCATATTGATGGTGCTGCCAAAATGATTGGCTACCCATACGGCTATCTTGTTTTGAGAAGGCGAGTGGTTCTCGCGACGGAGTCTTTTGACAAGATCACCGGTGTTGATATCAACCGGACAAGCTGTTGCGCAAAGTCCATCCACCGCACAGGTGTCCAGGCCCTCGTATTGGTATTGTTGCACGAGGGTTTGATAGTTGTCACGCTGGCCTTTTGCCTTCATGTCTTCCAGCACCCGGCGGATCACGATTCTTCGTCTGGGCGTTGCCGTGATGTCCCTGCTCGGGCATTTGTGTTCACAGTAGCCGCATTCAATACATCGGTCCACTTCTTCTTCTACGGTGGGCAGGGCTTTGAGGTTGCGGATATGTGCATCTGCATCCGGGTTGATGATCACGCCCGGGTTCAGCAGGTTGTGAGGATCCACGGCTTGCTTGATCCGTTGCATGATGGCATAGGCATCGCCACCCCATTCCGTTTCCACAAAGGGGGCCATATTTCGGCCCGTGCCGTGCTCTGCTTTCAGGGTGCCGCCATGTTTGTTGACGGTCAGTTCAACCACTTCTTTGAGAAAGGCATCATAGCGTTGGATCTCTTCTTGTGTATTGAAACTTTGGGTGACCACAAAATGGATGTTTCCATCTTTTGCGTGGCCGAAGATGATGGCGTTATCGTATTGGTATTTTGCGAACAGCGCCTGAAGATCAAGAATGGCATCGCCAAGAACGGGTACCGGAAATGCAATGTCTTCCAGAACCACTGTGGTACCGGATTTTCGGACGGCGCCCACGGCAGGGAACAAACCTTTTCGCACTTTCCAGAGAAAATCCTGGGCCTTGGGATCTGTGGTGAATTCCGGCGCATTTAACATGCTTAAGTTGCCGGATTGCGCGGTAAAATCGGCTACGCGTTGCGCAAGTGCCTCGGGCATACTTTCCTGGAACTCGATCAGCAATGCAGCGGCTCCAGGAGCCAGGGTCTTCACAATAGCAGGCATGCCTTTCAGGTCTTCCACAGCACGTAGTGACGCACGATCCATCAGTTCCACCATCATGGCACCGGCATTGGTCAAGGGCGCAATGCCCTGGCAAGCTGCATAGATATCGGGAAAATAAAGGAGTGCTGTGGATTTGTAAGGATGATCAGGCACGGTTTCCAGCACGGCTTCGGCAATGAATGCGAGTGTGCCCTCGGCACCAATCAACAGGTGCGCCATGATATCCAGGGGATGCTCATGGTCTATAAAAGCATTCAGCGAATAACCCACCGTGTTTTTAGTGAGGTATTTCTTTCTGACCATCTGCAACAGTGCAGGGTGCTGAAGAATTTCTTCCCGGATGTCTGCAAGCTCTTTGGCCAGCAAGGGGCACATCGATACAAATTTCTCCCTGGCACCGGGCTCTTCCGTGTTGAATTGCTGGCCCGTAGGTAACATGAACCGCAGGTGCCGCATGGTGTGGTAGGCATTCATGGCCACGCCGCAACACATGCCGCTGGCATTGTTAGACATGATCCCGCCCATCATCGCGGCGCTCATGCTGGAAGGGTCCGGACCAATTATCCGATGAAAACGTTTGAGGTGGGCGTTGACCATGGCGCCCGTGATGCCGGGCTGCACGCGAACACGATCACCGT
>JBEISY010000215.1:0-4262 GCA_040375175.1 Chitinophagaceae bacterium | reverse complement strand
CGGCCATCAGGAATAGCTCCTCCAATTTTTTGACTGAAGCCATCGCCACTTTTGTTTTCATCACTGCCGTATTGCATCTCACGGGACCAGAGACCAAACTGGGTTCCATTGATGCCCTGCCCGTAGCGCTGGTAGTACTAGGCATCGGCCTTTGCCTCGGCGGTCCCACGGGTTATGCCATCAACCCTGCGCGCGACATCGGTCCACGTATTTTTCATACCCTCATGCCCATCCCCGGTAAAGGGAGCAGCGATTGGGGTTATGCTTTTGTGCCGGCATTTGGTCCTATTGTTGGAGCAGCGGCTGCGGCATTCCTTTTCAAATTGATGTAAAAACTATTCGAGGATATATCCGGACGCCAATTCCGTAAAGGCCTCCATCTGTTCAGCGATCCATGTATCGTTGAATCCTAGCTCCGCAGCCATCAGGGCAGCCACAGCAGGTGCTGCTTCCAGCGCCGCCGAAGCATCCAGGAACAACAAGCGCACACGCCTTGCAAGTACATCTTCAACCGTCATCGCCATCTCCTGCCGAACGGCCCACACTACTTCCGCCATGGTGAAGGTTGACCGGGGATGAATCGGCAGGGCCCATGCTGGTTGTTCTTCCATTAGCTTACGGATTTTCAAGGCATCGGCACCATACACGGCAAGGGCCTCTTCTGCATCCTTCATATCCCTCCAGCCATGAATGCGCAGATCTTCGGTTACGCATTCCCGTTTGGGCAGCTTCGCCACAAACGCAGCATTATCTACCGCATCCTTTGCCATCTTCCGGTAGGTGGTCCATTTCCCACCTATTATGGTGATCAATCCCGATGGCGCTACAACAATGGTATGATCCCGCGAGATCAGCGCCGTATTCTGTGCATTGGAAGAACGCACCAATGGCCGCAGCCCCGCAAAAACACTCCGCACATCTTTTCGGGTGAGCGTTGACGTGGTATAACGTGAAAAATGGGTCAAAACAAAATCAATCTCTTCGTCCAATGCCTTCGGCTCCTCATTCACTTCATCCACCGGCGTATCCGTAGTACCCAGTACCACTTTATCATGCCAGGGCACTGCAAACAACACTCGGTTATCATCTGTCTTCGGTATCATCAAGGCCGCATTTCCGGGGAAGAAATGCTTATCGACCACCAAATGGATGCCCTGCGATGGCGAGAGCAAGGGATGCGCATCCTTGTTCTCCATTTGCAAAATACCATCGGCAAATACGCCGGTAGCATTCACAATGGCTTTCGCAGAAACAGAAAAGGTTTCGCCGGAAAGATGATCATACAACACCGCGCCGCTGATGTTTTTTCCATCGCGCATGAGATCATCTACCTCCAGATGGTTCACTACACAAGCACCATAGTCCGCTGCTGTTTGTGCAAGACTCACCGCCAACCGCGCATCGTCAAACTGCCCGTCATAATATTCTACGCCGCCGATCAGGTGCTTCTGCTGCACCACCGGCATGCGCTCAATGACTTTGTCTTTGCCGAGCATCTGTACTTTCCCGATCTGAAGTTTACCTGCCAGCAGATCATAGATGCCAAGGCCGATGCCGTAAAAATATTTGTGTACGATGTTGTAGGACGGAACAATGAAGGCTTGCTTGCGTGTTAGGTGCGGCGCGTTACGCAACAGGATCCCGCGTTCCTGCAAAGCTTCGCGAACCAATTTGATGTTCCCTTGTGCCAGGTATCGCACCCCACCATGAACCAATTTGGTTGACCGTGAGGAAGTTCCCTTCGCAAAATCCTCTTTCTCAATCAGGGCCACTTTGTAACCACGACTTGCCGCATCCACAACCACACCCAGACCAGTGGCACCTCCACCGATCACCAGGATGTCCCAGGTCTTCTCGGCTTTTAACAACGCCAACTGCTCTTTCCTATTCATTGGGTTGGTTTGGGTCAGGAAATATGGTGAGTGTACTAAACCCACTGTTGCTTTTCTCCAGCCTGATCTGTGTATAGATCCGCTCTTTTAAGGATTCCACGTGCGAGATGATACCCACCATTTTATTCGACTCATTTTGCAATTGTTCCAATGTACTCATGGCTTCTTCAAGCGTTTCCGGATCCAAAGATCCGAAGCCTTCGTCTACAAACAAGCTTTCGATCTTTATGTCTCGCGATGCAAGATCAGACAACCCAAGGGCCAAGGCAAGGCTCAACACAAAGGTTTCGCCACCGGAAAGGGAACGCACCGTGCGCACCTCACCACCCATATACCCGTCCGCCACCCGAAGATCATCATCACCCTGCGGTTCCAACAGGATATACCTGCTGTGCAGATGCTTCATGCGCTGGTTGGCGAGGATCAGCAAATGCTGCAACGTCAACTCCTGCGCCTTGTTGTTGAACTTATTGCCTGTAGCATCGCCGATCAATCTATTCAGCATCTCCCAGGGCCGTATTGCATCCAGCAACTGTTTGCGCTCCGCCACGTAAGCGCCAATTTGTGCCTTCCGATTTTCATCGCCCAACAATATCGCACGCTTTTCGTCCAATAACTGCCTTTGCCTCTCAACTTCCACCTTCAACCTTCCAACTTCCACCTCCTGTGCCTCTACACTGATCAACGCATCATCCCCCGCACGCTCCTGTTCCCACTGCAGCTGAACTTCATTCATTGCCGCTCTCCTTTCAGCGAGCTGGCGCAGCAACTCTTGTTGCTTAGTTAAATGCTGCTTCTGTGCTTGCTCTGAGATGAATTTAGTGCGCGCGTCATCCACACCCATAAATCCCAGTGGGGTCAATGCCAATTCCAGCTTAACCACAAGATCGTTTAACAACTGGCCCTGCCCTGCTGTTCGTTTTTCAACATTGATCTTTTGATCTGCAGCGGCATGCCTTGCACGAAGCATAACCTGCATACGCTCCTCCCTTTCCCGGTAGTCTTTCTCAATATCCGAACCCGCATATTTCAGTTTCAACTGCTCTTGCAATGTTGCCCAACCTGCATACTGCTGGTCATAGGCTATTACTTCTGCATGCAACTGCATTGCCTGCGGCTTCCACTGTTCAAACTGTATACATTCATCCAGCAAACGAAGCTTACCTTGTTCCACGGTGATCAACTCATTAACCTTCTCCTCAGTTTGTATCTTATCCAACCCAAGCCTGCTCTTAAACTGCTCGATGTTCACACCCACCTTCTCGTTGCTCTTCCGCAGATCATCGCATAGTCCGCGCTCCCTTTCAACAGCTGCCTTTACCGTTGCTTCATTCAGCACTGCTTCCTTCCAGGCCTGCTGCTGTTGGTCCAGGGCTTTGCGCGCGGCTTCATACACATCTACAGATTGGATCAGGTCCTGCGCAAACTGGTGCACATAGGGATGGTGCGTAGCACCGCAGAGCGGACAAGGATCGCCGTCCTTCAACTGTGTTCGTAAGTCATCCAGTTTCTCTGCGTGCAACATTTGTTCTCGCTCTTGTCTGGCCCGGTTGAACAGCGCCTCAGTTTCAACGAGTAATTTCTTCAACCCGGGAAGATCTATTTTCGCATACTCCGCTTCCCATTGTTGCAGCTTCGTTTCCGCCTGCTTCAATTGTTGATGCTGCAGGAGATAAGCCCGCACTTCCACTTTCAACTGCGCAAGACCCGCCAATGTAGCGGTGATCTGTGTACTCAGATTCTTCAATGCATCAGCCTTCCATCCCTGCAGCAACAACACCTGATCATATCGCAACTGCCCGATCTCTTTTTGCTTTTCGAGGTCTTCCAGCCAATGCATATTAGACTCCCTCGGCTTGAAAAGTCCTTTCTCTTTTGCAAACGCCGACTGCTGCAAAACCGCCATGATCCTGCTATATCGCTCTGCTAAGGATTGCTTCGCGATATCTGATCGCTGTTGCAGATCCTTCACCTCGTCCCGATAAACTCTCAACTCGATGACATATTCCTCGGCAGAAACCGAACGCCCAACCCATCGTCCCAACTCCTGCACCATCTCGGCCATTCGGCCATCCAATAACACCATTTCTTTTGCATACCCTTCCAACTCCAACTGTCCAACTTCTACCTGCTCTTTCAATCGTTCCTGCTCTCCCAGCTCCTCACGGAAAGGAAACAAGAGATCATAGTGACGTAGCGGCTCACCGTACACTTGCTCAAATGCCTGCAATGCGTTTTCATCTTCAATGATACGCTGTTGCAGCCCCAACAGTTTATTCTGGAGCGTGGCTAACCGAAGTTTGAGATCCAGCAACTGCCTCGACGAATCCCATTCTCCCTGAAACGCAGTTACTGCTGTAGTTATATTCT
>JBEISY010000348.1:0-2993 GCA_040375175.1 Chitinophagaceae bacterium | reverse complement strand
TAGTTTTCTGCATGTGGTTTCCTTATATCCAGTTGAATTCATGATGGCAGTAAATGCATTTCCTTCCGGGAAGGCCCTTACTGAATTGTTCAGGTACTTGTATGCGTCTTTGTTTTTGGACACAAGTTTGGCGATTTCCGGCGCCACGATACCTAAATACAAATTGTAGAGTTGTTCTATGCCTGGTAAGGTTGGTTTTGAAAATTCTAAAACGCAAAGCATGCCGCCTGGTTTGAGTACCCTGAGGATTTCCTGAAGGCCTTTCTCCAGGTTCTCAAAGTTCCGCACACCAAAGGCTACGGTCACTGCATCAAACGAGTTGTCCGGAAAGTTTATTGCCTCACTATCACCGTTTTGCAATGTTATAACATCCGTCAACTGCCTGGTTTTGAGCTTATCTCGTCCAAGTTCCAGCATCCCGTCTGATATATCGATCCCAATGATCTTTTCCGGTTTCAACAGGGCTTCGGCCATAATGGCCACCTCCCCGGTTCCTGTTGCCACATCCAGCATGATCTTTGGCTGCAGCGGTTTCAGGGTCTTCAACATCTTCTTGCGCCAGGTCACATCAATTCCTGCAGACAGAAAACGGTTCAGGAAATCGTATTTACCCGCGATCTCATCAAACATCCGCGCCACCTGCTCTTTCTTGGATTCCCCTGAGCCTTCAAAGGGTAAAACCTTGTCGTGCGCATATTTCGGCATGCCACAAATATAGGAAAACCGTTGTGGCGGTATGGAACTGTGGAGGCAAATCGATGGGAATTAGGTTATTTTTGACTTTCCATTATGAATATCATCAAGGCCGATTACCTCATTTCCAGTCCCGAAATAGAAAAATGCCCCAAGGCAGACCGCCCTGAGTTTGCATTCATCGGCCGTAGTAATGTGGGCAAAAGCTCCCTGATCAATATGGTGGTGAATCACCACAACCTGGCAAAAACTTCCGGCACTCCGGGCAAGACGCAACTCATCAATCACTTTACGGTTAAAGCGCTGATGGGAAATGATAAGCCGATGGAGTGGTACCTCGTGGATCTGCCTGGTTATGGGTTTGCCAAAGTATCCCAAAACCAACGCAAGTCCTGGGAGAAAATGATCAAGGATTATATCCAGAAAAGGGAAACCCTGGCCAACCTGTTTATCCTCATCGATGCGAGGCATGAGCCGCAGGAGATCGATATAAATTTTGTCAATAAGTTGGGGGAGTGGGGTGTGCCGTTTGCGATTGTCTTTACCAAGGCCGATAAAGAGACGCAGAAGGTGGTGGCCAACCACGTGAACAGCTTCATGGAGATTTTAGAAAAGACCTGGGAAGAGTTGCCCCCTCACTTCGTTACGAGCGCCGTCAAGAAGACGGGTCGTGGCAAAATGCTCGACTTCATTGAGAAAGTGTTGCAGTCTTAGTTCACCACCTTATTGGCACAACTGGAGCTGGCAAACGCTTCCGGCTTGGCTTTAAAGGCAAATCCCATTCCGAGGATATAGCCCATCGCTTCGCGCAGCGCTTCATTGCTCTTGAAGTGCGGATTGGTGTTGATGTCTGCATGTACTTCCATGTCCACATCGTATAAAGTAAAAAGATCGCAAAGTTCATATGCGATCTCGATACTCTTGGCCACTTCTACCAGCATCCTTTCTTTGATGGAGAATTTCTGCCGGGTTTTTTCATTGTGGATGAACATGAATCCGCCCCGGCCTTCCCGGAGAAAAACGATGACGGTGGCAAATTCAGTTTCTTCCCCTTTGACCTGAGAATCGGTACCGATGCAGACCTTTAACTTATGGCCCGCTTCCACCTCTCTGCAGATGGCCTGTTCAACGGCCTCTTTGATGGGTGTCTGGATATGATCTCCATTGAAGCGGCGCCATAACGCTTTTTGTGTACTGTGTTCTGCGAGTGTAGTAAACATAAACGTAACGGGTTTACGTAATTTACTGAATTTTATCTATCCAATAACACCTGCCCAACTGTTAACTTTATGTGATGGAAAAGAAAAAGACCCTTGTGCTGGGCGCGTCCGACAATCCTGCCCGGTATAGTTTTATGGCGATAGATCGATTGCGCGCGCATGGACATTCGGTTGTGGCGGTGGGCCGAAAGCAAATGGTGGTAAAAGATGTGATGGTAGATACTTCGATCAAGACAGCAGACGATATTGATACGGTGACGCTTTATCTCAACCCGGAAAATCAGACGCCGTATTACGATGAGATCCTGGCACTTCATCCGCGCCGGATCATTTTTAATCCGGGAACAGAGAATCCGGAACTTGCAGAACTGGCAGTGTCAAAAGGGATTGAGGCGGTGGAAGCGTGTACGTTGGTGATGTTGGCAACGCGTCAGTATTGATTTGGAAGCCAGGAATCCTGGAAGCCTGAAAACCGGGAAGCCTGGAATTTGGAATCCAGGATTCCGACTCCGGGATTTCTGGCTTCCAAGATTCCAGGATTCCAGGCTTTCAAAATCAGAACTCCGCTCCATGCGTCTGCTTCACCAGCCAATTTACCGCCCCGGGAAACGGCTTCATACTTGAAATAAACAAATTCGTCAGCATCGGCTGACCAAACATCCGCTGGATCATCCTTCCCGTCCGCAGCCTGCCGGAGAATTGTTCTTGCCAGGCTCTTTCATAAGTTGTTTCCATCTCCTGCCGGTTGATCTTTCCGGAAAGAAACGCATCAATTTTTCCCGTCATGATCTTGCCCGCGTGCATCCCCATGCTCATCCCATTGCCACACAATGGCGTGATCATACCCGCCGCATCACCTGCCATCAGGATATGGTTTTCAATCAATGTTTTTTGCGCGAAGCTGATCTGTGAAATAGCTACGGGCTCGCGGAAGACAAATTCCGCATCCCGGAAGATCCTTTCCAGGTGCGGGTTCTGACTAAGAATCTCCTGCTCCATGCGCGGAATGGATTTTCCACTGCGCTCCAGATTGGCCGCCGTTGTCAGGTAACACAAACAGCTTAATCCGTTTTCTATGGC
>JBEISY010000298.1:0-3417 GCA_040375175.1 Chitinophagaceae bacterium | reverse complement strand
TGCAAACTTTTTTTCAGATCAGCAGATGCCTGACCGTCCGCTGGCGCAGGGTGCTGATTTCCGTGCACAACTGAAGATCCAACTCCAGATGTTACTGCAAACGGAGAAAGAGCAAAACTTTGCAACCTTCATCGTGGATTCCCTGAATGATGCCGGCATGTTGGATCAGGATCTCTCTTCTGTTGCGGTAGATTTCTCCTTCAGCCAGGGCAGTTGGGTGGAAACAGAGGAATTGGAAGCGGTACTGAAAGTGGTTCAGACCCTGGACCCGCCAGGCCTCGGCGCACGCAACATCAGGGAATGCCTGCTCCTGCAGTTGGAACGCAAACCTTCACAGGATATGCATGTAGCCATAGCCACCCGAATGATCAGGGATCATTATGAGGCATTGAACAATCGCCAGATCGATAAGATCATGCAGGCACTTGATATTGATGAAGAGTTGTTCCATGACGCTTTGCACTGCATGGCAGGCTTACAGCTGCGGCCTTTAGACGACGACCAGGGATTTGCAGCGGGAAGCCAGCAGATCAATCCTGATTTCATCATCAGCTGGGAAGACGAACAGATCAAAGTTTCCCTGACCCGGCAGAAATCATTACAGATCAACCGCGGTTGGATGGATGCGGTGCGGCAGCAATCCCATGAGAAAGACCGCGCAACCAATACCTATCTCAAATCCAAGTTGCAATCCGCTGAATGGTTCATCAGTTCGCTTCAACAGAGGGAGCATTCCATGTTGTCTATCATGCATGCCATTGTAAACTGGCAAAAGGCCTATTTTCAGGAAGGGGATCCGTTGTTGCTGAAGCCGATGATCCTTAAAAACATCGCAGCAAAAACAGGCCTGGATATGTCTACCATTTCAAGGATCACATCCAATAAATATGCAGCAACGCCCTTTGGCAATATCCTGCTGAAAGGTCTTTTCACGGAAGGCCTTGAGTCATCCAGCGGGGAGTCCATCTCCAGCAGGGTTATCCTGGAGACCCTTCGGGAAGTGGTAGCTAAAGAAGATAAGCAACAGCCCTTTACGGATCATGAACTGGTGGATATTCTGAACAACAGGGGTTTCCTTATCGCAAGGCGTACCATTGCCAAATACCGTGATGTGCTGAAAATTCCTGCTGCCAAACTGCGGGCACTTTGGAAATCTAATTCTACTAAATAGCCAAAGATGCCAAATGCTTTGATCATAGACGATGATCACGACATATGCTTTTTGCTGAATAAGTTTCTTACCAAACACGGCTTTGTGGTGCGTGAAGCAATGACAAGCCGAAGAGCATTGGAGATCATTGACCAGGTGAATGATCTTGATGCGCTGCTTTGTGATTATAAACTGGATGGAACCGATGGGAAAGCGATGCTGATCAGGATCAAGGAAAACTATCCCCGGCTTCCGGTGATCATCATCACCGGTTACAATGATTTAAAGACGGCTTTGGAAGTGATGAAGATGGGCGCACATGACTATATACTCAAACCCTTTTTTCCTGAAGAAATTTTGAATACCATTCAAATTGCGTTGCAGCAGAATAACGTATACACGCCATCGCAGAAACCAGTATCGGCTCAACCCGCATTGGGGAAATCAGTTCCACCTGCCCAACATGAGCAATATCTTTTTGGCAATAGTCAGGTCTTTCAACAACTGATCAAACAGATCTCTTTGGTTGGCTTCCAAATCACTCTCGGATGGGAACAGCCTCAAAGAAACGTCTATCGATCTGGAATATGAACTTATCCTGAAGACGTTGAAGGAAGTCAATTTCAACAAAAGCAAGGCGGCGCGGTTATTGCACATAGACCGAAAGACTCTGTACAACAAGATCAAATTGTACCAAGAACTGAACAACCGACTGCTCGAAAAATAAATAAACCCTACCATCTCATGCCGGATCGCGCCAACATAAGGATTCTGATCATAGAAGACGATGAAGATGATTTCTACCTGACGGAACAGATGATCCGCAAGATCCCATCGGGTAACTTCGAAACGCAATGGTGCCGTTCCCATAAAGAGGCACTGAGCCTTCTCCGGGAGGCCAGGCACGATATCTACTTCATCGATTATTTTCTTCCGGGCATGACGGGTATGGAACTGCTGACCAACAGCATTATCCTGAATCCAGACACGCCGAGCGTCTTACTAACGGGGCAGGGTAACCGGGATATTGCCATGCAGGCATTGAATGCCGGAGCGGCAGACTACCTGGTGAAGTCTGAACTGACTACTGAGAAGCTGGAACGCTGCATCCGCTATGCGGTTGAAAAATCTCAGGCCCTGAAGCAGCTGAGGGACAATGAACAGAAGTTTCGAAGCATTTTTGAAAAGACCCGGGATGCGATCTTTTTGTCTGACACTGACCTCGTATTGCGAGACATCAACACGGCCATGGTGAACCTCATAGGTGGGCATGCAGATATATTGATCGGCAGTTCCGTCTATGATATGATGGCAGATGAAAGAGACCTGCAGAAAGTAAAGGATATGCTGGTTGTGCAGGGAGAAGTGAATGATCTCGAGATCAATTTCCATGACCAGTCTGGCGTTGAACTCAGTTGTATTTTTTCTGCCATCACCATCTCAAATCCCGATGGCAGCAATTATGTACAGGGCATCCTGCATGACATCACCAAATTGAAGAAAGCGGAGAAGTCGGCCCTGATGTCTGAGAAACTCGCCGCTACAGGCAGGCTTGCGAGAACACTGGCCCATGAGATCCGCGATCCGCTGACCAATATCAATCTGTCTTTAGACTACCTGAGTGAATTGCCTTCCGATGAAGAGCAGCGCGGATATTTTGACATCATCCGCAGGAACAGTGTTCGTGTAAACGATATTTTGAGTGAGTTGCTGGCCGCGGGGAAGGCAGGCCATACCAGCCTGCAACGCGTAAATCTGCAGGAGATTCTTGATGCAAGTGTACACGCAGCCATGGACCGCATGCATTTGAAAAAGATCACACCGGCGATACGATACACAGAGCAACCCGCCACCATCCTTGCAGATAAAGACAGTTTAACCATGGCCTTTCTCAACATCATCATCAATTCCATTGAGGCTATGGCTGAAGACAACGGCAGGCTGATGCTGGTCATAGAAGATGATGGCACACAATGGGAGGTAAAGATCACGGACAACGGCTGTGGCATAGCGGAAGAAGACATACCCAGGCTTTTTGAACCATTCTATACGGCAAAACGAAACGGGCTGGGATTGGGCCTGTCTACCACACTGAACATCCTGCAATCCCATCGTGGTGCGGTAGAAGTGAATTCAGTTCCCAACTTGGGAACTACATTTTCCATCCAGTTCCCGAAGGCGCAGGCCATACACTAATGCATCTGCCGCTGTTCATGGAAGGGCACCAGCGACTGACCAGGCTTCTGGTCCCTGATATATCTTTCTTT
>JBEISY010000021.1:0-11825 GCA_040375175.1 Chitinophagaceae bacterium | reverse complement strand
CCTCGAAGGTGTAAGTCTTATTTGTTTCCCGATCGATGACTTCAACACCGGTTGCTTTTTGTTTGGCTTCGTCATAGATGACGCGGTTCACGATGAGTCCGGTCTTTACCGTCAGTTTACCCGTGGCCATGGCTGCAGGCAGTGTAGAAGACTGTGTGCTGAAATATGCGCCGTATGGGCAGCCACGGTGACAAAGGTTTCGGTATTGGCATGAGCCTCTACCTGGCAGTTGTTGTGTGAGGTTTGCGGTTCTGCCGTGAATGAGAGTTCTATCGTAATATTTTCCCTCGATTTTATTTTTAAGGTCGGCCTCCACGCAGTTGAGTGGCATGGGTGCCTGGAACAAAGAATCGGGCAAATGAGGAATGCCGTCTTTCTTTCCACTGATGCCTACAAATTTCTCGACATAATCATACCACGGCGCGATGTCTTTATACCGTATAGGCCAGTCCACACCGTGTCCGTCTTTTGCATTGGCTTCAAAGTCGAGATCACTCCAACGAAAACACATCCTCGCCCAGAGCAGGGAGCGTCCGCCGAGTACATCTGCTCTCACCCAATCATAGCGCTGGATCTCCGTATAAGGATTCTGTTTATCGAGCACATAAAAGTGCTTGTTATCTTCTTTGATGGAGTAGTGCCTTGTCTGTATGGGATATGTTTCCTTATCGGCAATACTTCGGTTATCCCTGTGTGTTAGGTCCCAGGGATTTTGTGTGGCGGTGGTGTAGTCTTTGATGTGTTGTACATCCCTTCCTCTCTCGATCAAAAGGGTGCGCAGACCTTTTTCAGTCAATTCTTTGGCGGCCCAGCCGCCTGTGATACCGGAGCCTATTACTATCGCGTCAAATTGCTGCATGGCTTTTTAATCAGGGGGAGCATTTAGGGGGAGTGTTTAGATTTGCGTTACTAAACACTCCCCCTCACGCCTCACCCTATAAATTCCCTTACGCCTCACCCTATAAATTCCCTTTTTTCAACTCTGACACCGCAAAATCCGCCGCTCTTGCTGTGAGCGCCATATAGGTGAGTGATGGATTCTGGCAGGCTGCCGATGTCATGCAGGCTCCATCGGTCACAAATACATTCTTACAATCCCAAACCTGATTGTGCTCATTTAGAACAGAGGTTTTGGCATCGCGACCCATCCGCGCCGTACCCATTTCATGGATACCCATGCCCAGGCCATAATCACCATCGTTGCCTTTCACATTTTTCACGCCGGCATTTTCCAGCATTTCAACTGCATCAGCCACCATGTCTTTACGCATTTTCTTTTCATTCTCCTTGATCTCCGCATCTATCGACAACACAGGAAGGCCCCATTTGTCTTTGACGGTTTTATCGAGGAAGATGCGGTTCTCATGGTAGGGAAGTGTTTCGCCAAAACCACCGATACCCATGGTCCATTGACCGGGTTCAGACAGTGCTTCTTTCAGGTCAGCACCAATGCCAAGTTCTGCTACGTTGCGGCTCCATCCCTGCCTGCTGGCAGCGCCCTGGTAGCCGAAGCCACGCAGGTAATCACGCTTGTCTCCATTGATGTTTCTGAAACGTGGGATGTACACGCCATTGGCGCGGCGGCCGAAATAATATTTATCATCGTATCCTTCCACAGTACCACCTGCACCGGCGCGAAGATGGTGATCCATTACATTGTGGCCGAGTTCTCCGCTGCTCGAGCCAAGACCATCGGGCCAGATGTCCGTTGCGGAGTTCATCAGGATCCAGGAAGAGTTAAATGCCGATGCATTCAGGAAAACGATTTTTGCGAAGTACTCGTAGGTTTTACTTGTTTCTGCATCAATCACTACCACGCCTTTTGCTTTCTTCGTCTCTTTGTCATAGATGATTTCTTTCACGATGGAGAAGGGGCGGAGTGTGAGATTGCCTGTGGCCTCTGCAGCAGGCAGTGTGGAGGATTGTGTGCTGAAGTATGCACCGAATGGACAACCCAGCCAGCATTTGTTCCTGTACTGGCATTGCGTTCTGCCCTTATGCGCCACCGTTAGGTTGGCGGTGCGGCCGATGGTCATCAGCCTGGCGCCTTTATAGTGTGCTTTGATCCTTGCGGCAACATCTTTTTCCACGCAGTTCATATCCATCGGTGGCAGGAACTGTCCATCTGGCAATTGAGGGATGCCATCCCGGTTGCCGGAAATACCGGCAAACCTTTCCACATGATCATACCAGGGTGCGAGGTCTTTATAACGGATCGGCCAGTCAACGGCAATACCATCCTTTGCATTGGCTTCGAAGTCGAGATCACTCAAGCGGTAACTCTGCCTTCCCCACATGAGGGAACGGCCTCCCACCTGATATCCCCGGAACCAATCAAAACGTTTTACTTCCGTATACGGGCACTCTTTTTCATTCACCCAAAAATCCAGATTGGTTTCGTTCAGCGGGTAGTCGCGCTTCAGCACCGGATAGTCTTTAACCATCTGCTGTGTGCGGCCGCCACGGTGGGGGTACTCCCATGGTGCTTTGTTGGCGTTGACGTAATCTTTAACATGCTTCACGTCTCTTCCGCGTTCAAGCATCAGCACTTTGAGACCTTTCTCTGTCAGTTCCTTCGCGGCCCAACCACCGCTGATTCCCGAGCCAACTACAATGGCATCAAAAACATTCTCTGGCATGGAGTATATTTAAAAGTAAAAAGTCATTAGTCGAATGGTCATTAAACATCACAAATCTCCACACCCTTCTTCAGTGCCGCAATCTTATCCGGCCAGCTCGGAATGAATTCCTGCGCCACAAATCCTTTGAATCCGGTTTTCAGGATCGCGTCCATGATGGCCGGATAATACAGTTCCTGCGTAGTGTCAATTTCATTTCTGCCAGGTACCCCTCCGGTATGATAATGGGCGATGTACTGGTGGTTGGCTTTGATGGTCCGGATCACATCCCCTTCATCGATCTGCATATGGTAAATATCATAGAGCAGTTTGAAGTTGGGTGAGCCAAGTCGCTTGCACAATTCAACGCCCCAGACCGTTTTATCACACTGGTAATCCTTATGATCCACCTTGCTGTTCAGCAACTCCATCACCAGGACTACCTTATGTTTTTCTGCCAGGGGCAGGATCTTCTTCAATCCTTCTACGCAATTGCTGAGGCCTGTTTCATCGTCCTTCCCACGTTTATTTCCCGAGAAGCAAATAAGGTTGGTATAACCCGCTTTTGCTACGAGGGGAATCAACTCCGTATAATTTCTGACGAGTTTATCATGAAACTGTTTATCGTTGAAGCCATCCACCAGATTAATCTCGGCACCGTTACACATGGACGAGTGCAGACCATATTTCTGGAGGATCGGCCAATCAGCCGGACCCACGAGATCAATGCCTTTGATGCCGATGTCTTTGGCCGATTTGCAGAAATCTTCCATGGGGATGGAAGAATAACACCAGCGGCAGACGGCGTGGTTGATATTACCTTTCAATGCATTTGAAGGGAGTGCTTTTTCTTCGGGCTGGGTAAAAGAAGACAAGGCGCCGATGGCAACCGAGCCCATCATCATGTTCTTAATGGCTCTGCGTCTGGAGGGAATTTGGGCCATGATCAATAGTTGGACTTGTAATATAACTAAAAGTAGCTATTAGCAATTAGCTAGTAGCAAGTAGCGTTTCTTTCTTCCTGCCTTTCATATAAAAGTACAATCCGATGAATGCTACGGTCAGGATCAGCGGAATGGTGAGTGTTGCATTGAGGACTTCCGGACCGGCGGCATGCCTGGCGGCTGCGTATGCAGCAGCTTCCGGCGATCCGGGTGCCGCTTTTTGATAGGTGTCTAGCGCTGCGCCGGCGGGCAATTTCTCCGCAACGATCCTGTCGTAAAATCCACCCATGAAGATGGTATATACAGATACGGCAAACATTCCGGCACCGCCCATGAGGTTAAGTCCTACAGCGCCCGTGCGTGGAAGATTCTCGGCAACAAAACCAAGCATTGTTGGCCAGAAATAGCAGACACCCATTCCAAAGATCAGCGCACCCACAAATATCATGGAGCCACTGGTATGTCCGAGCATATAGATACCTGCCGCAGAGAGGATCGCGGAGATGACCAAGACGCCTTGTGGTGAAAGGCGATGAACAACAGGCTCGGCCAAACCCCGACCAACCACCATCACACCGGTAGAGACCGTCAGGATAAGGATTGCATTATCTGTGACATTGCGCAGCAATACATCGATCCATTGTCCTGTAAACAATTCTGTGATAGCGGTTCCAAACATGCAGATGATCATGAAGAGGAACAGCGGGCTGAGCAGGGAACGATACATTTCGCCGGTTGAGATACCCGCGGCCACGCGCTCTGTAACAGGGAACTGCAATTTGGAAAACAGAAAACCATAGATCAGGGTTGGGATGATCATCAACGCAACCTGCACCTGCCAACCGATTCCTGCTTTGTTAAGGAAGAATACCAGTAGGGTACCGATAAAGATCCCGCCAGGGAACCAAAGGTGAAAATGGTTGAGCTTGGTTGTTTTGTCATTGGGGTAAAGCGCCGCAACCAGTGGGTTACAGGCCGCTTCAACCGTACCATTGGCAATGCCGATCAGCAATGTTGAGAGGAATAAAGTCCAGAATCCGCTTGCAAAAACGGTCAAAATGATGCCCAAAAGGTGAAATACAAATGCGGCAACCAGCAATTTCTTCATGCCGATGATATCAACCACGATCCCGCCGATGATCACTGCCAGTGGGAATCCCCAGAAGGCTGTGGCGGCGATGGTTGCCAGTTGGGCTTTGTCCAGGCTGAATTGAACGCCAAGGCTGTCCAGAATACCGGCCCTGATGCCGAATGAAAGGGAGGTCACCAGGAGCGCGAGGCAACTTGCCCAGAATAATTTTCCTTTTTCGATAGAAGCAGTCATGTTGAGGTTTTGATGGAGAAAATTATGCAATAATGGGTGAAATATAAAAATTCTTACCTTGCCGTTATGTATAGGACGAATCCTGTATTATCTCATTCACTGCTTCCGTATTTTCTAAACCTCATCGCTGGTGGTGACGGAAGTTTGCCTGACCACTAACAGTCTCAGCCTAAAGCAATTTTCCTTTTTAATAGAATCCCACTATGAAATACAGTGTGGAATCGTTTCATTTTTTCATTGACAAATAACACATCATGTCAGAGAATATATATTATATCGATAATGAAATCGGTCAGCTGAAAAGACTTTTGATCCATAGCCCAGACGGCGGTATCGGGAAGATCATACCCGGCACTTTTGCAGATAATTTATATGATGATATTGTGCACCTCCAGAATATGCAGAAAGAGTACAATCACTACGTGAGGCTTCTGCTGTATTTTCTTGATCCTGAGAAGATTGACTACATCAAAAAATACCAGGCATCCAGTCCGGACGAGCAAAAAGGATGGTGCTTTATTCCGGGGAAGGATGAATATTTTAACAGTGATAAGGTGCTGGATACGCAACAGGTCCTCGCTGAGATCATGAAAGATGAGAAAGTAAAACTGAGGTTAATTTCTGCGATCTGTTCCTATGAAGAAAGCAGTTTCTTTATCCAGCAAAGGCTTGAGCAAGTGCAGGATCCGGCGCTGCTGGCGAAAATATTCATCACAGGTATATTCCCGGCCCATGAAAATGGTACACTGGAGGATATGTTTATTTTCCCACCAGTACCGAATTTTATCTTCACCAGGGATATCGGTATTATGGTGAAAGACCATATCCTGCTCAGCAGAATGGCCACGGCAGCCAGGAGACGGGAGTCATTGCTGACCAAGTTTCTTTCCTTGTATTTCTTTTTCAAAGACAGTCCGGAGAAGGTCATGGAGATCATCGAAGACAGTGATTTCTTTCTGTATGAGGAAGAGGAGCGAAAGCATCGCGTGATCAGTATTGAAGGGGGCGATGTGATGATGATTCATCCGAAGCATTTTGTGATTGGCTGCAGCATCAGAACTTCTCCTAGTGCGATCAACGAGATCATCCACACCATATTCAGCAAACCGGAATTGGGGATAGAAAAAATCTCAGTGGTTAAGATACCCCGCAACCGGGCCCAGATGCACATCGATACCATCTTCACCCAGGTGCGCAAAGATGTCTGGGTTTTATATGGGCGGTTTTCTGAACGCATCCTTCAGGATGAACATGTCAGCAGGCACAGTTATGTGAATCTGTTGGCTCATCAGCCACGGCCACTGGAAATGGAACAGGTAGAGATCATGCAGTTTTTTAAACCGGCATCAGAAGAATATGTAAAAACCAAGGACTATAGCAGCGGTGCTAAGTTGCCGGGGATTGAATCTTTGCTGCGGAGCATCAGTGTGGAAGATTTTGGCGTAGCTCCATCGGACGTCAAAGTCCTTTACAGCGGCGGTAATGTTTTCCCTCATGACGAGCGGGAGCAATGGACAGACAGCTGCAATGTAGTGGCCCTGAAAGAGGGAGTGGTGATCGGGTATGACAGGAACGATATCACCGCAGACGAATTCCGCGCGAACGGTTTTACTGTGGTGACTACAGGAGAACTTTTTGAACAATTTGAAAACGGATTACATCCTCATGAAGTGGAGAACACGCTGATCCTTCTTCCCAGTGCGGAACTTTCCCGTGCAAGGGGCGGAAGTCATTGCATGAGTATGCCGTTGTTACGCAATAAAATATAAACCATGGAGAAGCAACATAAACAGACAACATCCCAGGTCCTCATGATTCGTCCGGCAGCATTTACCTATAATGCGGAAACGGCCGTGAACAATGCCTTTCAAAAGAACAATGCATCGGAAGATATTCAGCAGAAAGCATTGGGAGAGTTCGATGCGTTTGTGGCTAAACTCCGTGCAGCGGGAATCATTGTTACCGTGGTTCAGGATAGTGCTGTACCGCATACGCCCGACAGTATTTTCCCGAACAATTGGATCAGTTTTCACCAGGATGGCACCATCGTATTGTATCCGATGTTTGCAAAGAATCGCCGGGCAGAAAGAAAGCCGGGCGTGACCGATACCATCGCCAAATTATTTGACGTGAAGGGTCGGTTGGATTTTACTGGCGAGGAGGCAAAGGATAGATTTTTAGAGGGTACAGGAAGCATGGTGCTGGATCGCGAGAACAGGATCGCCTATGCCTGCCTGTCGGCCCGCACGGACCAGCAACTCTTCATCGATTGGTGCAGGCAGATGCAATACGAGGCCTGCAGTTTTATGAGCAAAGATGAACAGGGAGGCGAGATTTACCACACCAATGTGATGATGTGTGTAGCGGATCGGTATGTGGTGATTTGCCTGGACAGTATCGTAGATCCCCAAGAGCGCAAAAGGGTAATCGATACCATTCAAAAAACACAAAAGCAGGTAGTAGAGATCAGCTATGCGCAGATGAACCAGTTTGCCGGGAATATGCTGCAGCTGGAGAACCAGCAGGGGGAGAAGTTCCTGGTGATGAGCAGTAGTGCATACCATGCGTTGAGTGCATCGCAAGTTCAGCAACTGGAGGCATTTAATCCCATCATTCATGCCGACCTTACCACTATAGAAACCAATGGAGGGGGAAGTGCGAGGTGCATGATCGCGGAAGTCTTTTTACCGCTGATTGGGATGTAGGTTCCTACAATTTTGCCTATTGCCTATTGCCTTTTGATTTTTTATCTACCTTCAAAGCCCTTTAAAAAAATACACAATCCATGAACCGTAAACTTAGAATGGGAATGGTAGGCGGAGGCAAGGATGCCTTCATTGGCGCCATTCACCGCCATGCCGCATTTATGGATGGCCTGATCGAATTGTCTTGTGGTGCATTGAGTATCAATCCGGAAGTTGCGAAAGATTCCGCCAGATCCTTGTTCCTCCCCGAGGAGAGAACCTATGTCACGTATGAAGAGATGATCACCAAGGAGGCGGCGCTTCCTGCTGACCAGCGCATGGATTTTGTGACGATTGTGACGCCCAATTTTGCGCATTTCGCACCTGCGATGATGGCGCTGGAGCATGGGTTCCATGTGGTGATCGAGAAACCGATCACGTTCACTTTGGACGAGGCGCAACAATTGAAGAAGAAAGTTGAAGAAACAGGATTGATCCTGTGTTTAACGCATACTTACTCTGGTTACCCGATGGTGAAGCAGGCCAAGCAAATGGTCAAAGCGGGTGCGTTGGGAAAGATAAGGAAAGTGTGGGTGGAGTATCCACAAGGGTGGCTGAGCAAGCTTTCTGAAAGGGAAGGGAATGCACAGGCGGCTTGGAGAACGGATCCCAAGAAAAGCGGTAAGAGCGGATGTATGGGCGATATCGGCACCCATGCGGCACACCTTTCAGAATATATTTCCGGTCTCAAGATCACGAAGATCTGCGCAGACCTCAACGTGTTGGTGGAAGGAAGGATGCTGGACGATGATGGCGGTGTGTTGTTGAAATTTGATAACGGTGCGGCGGGTGTCCTGATGGCATCACAAGTGGCTGCCGGTGAAGAGAATGCACTGAAGATCCGCATCTATGGCGAGAAGGGTGGACTGGAATGGGCACAACATGAACCGAATACATTATTGGTGAAATGGCTGGATGCACCTACGCAAATATTGCGTGCGGGTGGAAATTATGGCGACAGGCTTTCGTCATATGCCGTGCTTAATACCCGTACACCAGGTGGTCATCCGGAAGGATATTTAGAGGCCTTCGGCAACATCTATCGGAACTTCGCGCGCACACTGACGGCAAGGATCGATGGGGTGGAACCAATTCCGGAAGCACTGGATTTCCCGACGGTGGAAGATGGCATTAGGGGAATGGCGTTTATAGACAATGTGGTTCTTTCGTCGCAGTCAGACGTAAAGTGGACGAACCACATTGTTTAATTAGACAATGTGGCAGACGCTTCGCGAGGCATTGGGCATTGGGCACCGGGCAATGCCGGCCTGCGCAGAAACACTCGGAGTGTCAGCCGGCACGCCGCAACGCATGGCGTGCCTTCCTACATTACCGCACTGCCGCATTGCCAAATTGCCACATTAAGCAACATAACTGAACAATCATGAAGACTATCAAGGGTCCTGGTATTTTCCTCGCACAGTTCATGGGGGATGAACCGCCGTTCAATAATTTGAAATCGATTTGTCTCTGGGCCGAGTCCATCGGTTTCAGGGGTGTGCAGCTCCCTACCTGGGATCCCAGGTGTATCGATCTCAAACAGGCTGCAGAAAGCAAGACCTATGCCGAAGAGATCCGCGGAACGGTTGAAGAGTGTGGCATGCAGATTACTGAGCTGAGTACCCACCTTCAAGGCCAGCTTGTTGCGGTGCATCCTGCGTACAATGAATTGTTTGACGGATTTGCGCCGGCAGAACTTCGCGGCAATGCAAAAGCCCGCACAGATTGGGCGGTGCAGCAGTTGAAATATGCTGCAAAAGCATCACAAAACCTCGGGCTCAATGCACATGCTACCTTTAGTGGCGCGCTGTTGTGGCATACCGTTTACCCCTGGCCGCAGCGGCCCGCAGGCCTCGTAGAGACCGGGTTCACGGAACTGGCGAAGCGGTGGAAGCCTATCCTGGATGTATTTGATGAGTGCGGTGTTGACCTTTGCTATGAGATCCACCCTGGCGAAGATTTGCATGACGGCGTGAGCTATGAGATGTTCCTGGAGAAAGTCAACAACCATTCCCGCGCCTGCCTGTTATATGATCCCAGTCATTTTGTATTGCAGTGTCTGGACTATCTGCAATACATCGATCATTATCATGAGCGGATCAGGATGTTCCATGTAAAAGATGCAGAGTTCAATCCCACGGGTAAACAAGGCGTCTATGGTGGATTCCAGGGCTGGGTGGAAAGGGCTGGACGGTTCAGGTCTTTGGGCGATGGACAGGTTGATTTTAAAGGTGTATTCAGCAAGCTGACACAGTATAATTATAGTGGATGGGCCGTGATGGAGTGGGAATGTGCCCTTAAACATCCCGAAGAGGGGGCAAGGGAAGGCGCGATGTTCATCCGCGATCATATCATCAGAGTAACAGACAAAGCATTTGATGATTTTGCAGGAACTGGCAGTGATGAGGCATTCAATAGGAAGGTGTTGGGGCTGGAATAAGTAATAAGTCAAAAATCAAAAAGAAGATTTTGACTTTTGACTTTTGAATTCATTTAACTTTAGCATCGAAGAAAATCGAAATTCCATACAATGAGAAAAGTACTATTTGTCCTGGCAGTGTCCGCGGCGTTGTATGCCTGCGGTGGCGGTTCTGCAGAGAGCACAACCCCTGTGAGCAACAATGAAGAGAATAAGAATTCGCAGATCGGTGGAGAGGCCCCCGCAACAACCACCGCGGCTACTACTACTGATGGTTCTGCTGCAAAACCAGCTGAAGCCGCTCCTGCTGCCGGTAACGGAAAAGAACTTATCGCAAAATCAGACTGTCTGACTTGCCATAAGGAAGATGCAAAAGTGATCGGCCCATCGTACAAAGATGTTGCGAAGAAATATGAAGCAACAGATGCCAATGTTAAGTTGCTCGCCGGTAAGATCATTGCGGGTGGCCAGGGTGTTTGGGGTGAAATCCCAATGTCTGCCCATCCTCAGGTATCACAAGCAGATGCTGAATCGATGGTACGTTACATCTTATCCCTGAAGTAGACGCATGAAGAAAACGATTGCGCTTGCAGCCGTCTTCGCAGGTCTGGCAGCATGCCAGGGCGCTGCTGAAAAAACGGCGCCACCCACAGATTCTGTAACCAGTACTGCAACCGTTGCTCCTGTTACCGTTGCAGAAAATACCCTCACTGATCAGGAGAAGGCCGATGGCTGGATGCTGCTCTATGACGGAACCTCAAAGTCGGGCTGGCATGTGTGGCATAGCAAATCTGATGGTGCGGCCTGGAAGAGCGACAGTGGTACCTTGCGTCTCGATCCCAAAGGGATGAAAGACTGGCAAACCATCGGCGGCGGTGATCTGGTGACAGATTCTGCATTCACCAATTTCCACTTCAGCGTAGAATGGAAAGTTGCAGACAGTGGCAATAGCGGAATCATTTTCCTGGTGCAGGAAGATGCCAGGTATGAACACACCTGGCATACCGGACCGGAGATGCAGGTGCTGGATAACAACGGCCACCCGGATGCAAAGATCATTAAGCATCGCGCAGGCGATTTGTATGATCTCATCAGCAGCGCAAAGGAAACGGTAAAGAAAGCCGGGGAGTGGAACAAGGCTGAAGTGATCTATAACAAAGGCGCTTTGGACCTGATCCTTAACGGGGAAAAAGTGGTTTCCACACTACTGAATGATGAGAACTGGAAGAAGCTCAAAGCCGGCAGTAAGTTTAAAGACAAGCCGGGTTTTGGTGCTTTCACCAGTGGGCACATCGCGCTTCAGGATCATGGAAATAAGGTGTGGTTCAGAAATATCAAGATCAAAAAGATTGTGTGATTGTGTGAAGATGTGGAACTGTGAAATATTCAGGCCCTGCGGTTTTTCCCGCGGGGCTTTTGTTTTTGCTTTAATTTAGTCCCCACCCCCAAAACAAAACAATGAAGAAGATCTCATTTATCTTGCTGATGGCTATGGCTGTTTCATCTGTACATGCACAACAATGGAAGCCGCTTTTTGACGGGCAGTCCCTCAAGGGCTGGCATCTCTTCAAGAAAAAGAGTGTAACCCCTGCATGGACCGTTAAAGACGGTGCCATCTTCCTCGATGTTAATGGACCAAAAGATGGCCGGGGTGACCTGGTGACGGATGAAGCGTTTGGCGATTTCGAATTTAAATTTGAATGGAAAATCGGCGCGGCCTCCAACAGTGGGGTCATCTTTTTTGTACAGGAGAATGAGAACGCCGGTGCCACCTGG
>JBEISY010000165.1:0-4969 GCA_040375175.1 Chitinophagaceae bacterium | reverse complement strand
TTTTTGGCGAAGGCAATCCGCTTGGTTTGCCCAATATCGCCTTCATCATCCGTGCCCGCGTGGAAGGACTGCGCGACTTTGGTTCTGCAATAAGTCCGTTCAATTCTTTCCTGCTAATACAAGGTTTGGAAACATTGTCACTACGTGTTCAACGCCATGTTGAAAATGCTTTATCACTGGCGAAATGGCTGGAGAGTCATCCACAGGTAAATTACGTTTGGTATCCCGGACTCGAAAGCAGTCCGTACCACGCGAATGCAAAGAAATACCTGAACGGTGCAGGCGGCGGTGTCCTGCAGTTTGGCGTAAAAGGTGGAAAAGAGACGGCCGCGAAGTTCATCAATGAATTGAAGCTGGCTTCTCACCTGGCGAATGTGGGCGATGCCAAAACACTGGTGATCCATCCCGCAACCACGACGCATGAGCAACTCGGCGAAGAAGAACAAAAAGCATCAGGTGTATTGCCAGACATGGTACGTGTGAGTGTGGGCATTGAACACATTGAGGACATCAAGGCAGATTTCGAACAGGCTTTTGTAAAGATCGGCGCAGCGCAACATGTCTAATCGTTTTAAGGTTTTTCAATATAACGGGCCATTTCAACTGGAGTCCGGGGCAAGCATCCCCGGATTCCATCTGGCCTATTCCACCCATGGCACCATCAACAAAGACGGTTCCAACGTGGTCTGGATCTTTCATGGCATCACGGCTAATAGTGACCCTGTGGAGTGGTGGCCCGGTATGGTGGGCGAAGGCAAGCTTTTTGACCCCGCGAAGTATTTCATCGTCTGTGTGAATATGCCCGGCTCCTGTTACGGAAGCATCGGACCCTTGTCTGACCATCCGCAGACCGGAAGGCCCTGGTACCATGGCTTTCCTTTCTTCACGCCGCGGGATATTGCGCATGCGTACAGGCATTTGCAGCTAGAACTGGGTATTGACCGCATTCACATCGGTATCGGTGCGTCAATGGGCGGACAGATCCTGTTGGAATGGGCAGTGGAAGATCCCGATCTTTTTGAACACATCGTCCCTATTGCTACCAACGCAGTGCACTCCGCATGGGGCCGTGCATTCAACGCATCGCAACGGATGTGTATTGAGACCGATGCCACCTGGCCATTGGAGGACCCCGCTGCGGGTTCGAAGGGCATGGAAGTGGCGAGATCTATCGCACTGATCAGTTATCGGCATTACCACACCTATGCGGCTACACAACAAGACGATAACGAAACCATTGAACATTTTAAAGCGGAGAGTTACCAGCGCTACCAGGGTGTGAAACTCTCGCGCAGGTTCAACGCATTCAGCTACTACGCATTGACCAAGACCATGGATGCACATAATTGCGCACGGGGACGCGAGAGCATGGAAGCTGCACTGGGAGCCATACGCGCTAGGACGCTTGTCATTGCCGTAGACTCAGACCTGCTCTTTCCACCGGCAGAGCAAAGATTCCTTGCAGAACATATACCCCATGCAAGATTTGAGTCCATACATTCTTTATATGGGCACGATGGGTTCCTGCTGGAAGACGATAAACTCGGGGAACTCATCACCGCTTTCGTAACACCTTTACAATAAACACTGGAAATATCTTTATAATGGACACGCACAAGAAACTCAAGATCGGACTATTTGGATTTGGCGTAGTGGGCGAGGGCCTCTACAAAGTATTGCAGCAAACATCATCGCTGAGTGCAGAGATCACGAAGGTCTGTATCAAGGATGCGGGCAAGAAAAGAAACGCGCCGGCTTCATTATTTACCACGAACCGCGACGAGATATTGAATGATCCCGAGATCAATGTGGTGGTGGAAGTGATCAACGAAACAGATGCCGCTTACTATATTGTTTCCACAGCGCTGAAAAACGGAAAAGACGTGGTCAGTGCAAGTAAGAAAATGCTCGCAGAAAATCTTCCATCTTTACTGACTTTACAAAAAGAAACGGGCAAATCGTTACTGTACGAAGCCTCTGCCTGCGCTTCTATTCCCGTGATCAGGAATCTCGAAGAATATTATGATAATGACCTGCTGCATGGGGTTAAGGCTATCGCAAACGGTTCCACCAACTTCATTCTGACGAAGATGTTTGAAGACAAACTGGGCTTCAAGGAAGCGCTATTATTGGCGCAACAATTGGGTTTTGCAGAATCCGATCCTACGCTTGATGTGGATGGCTGGGATGCTTTGAACAAATGGACCCTCTTGCTTAACCATGCCTATGGAATTGTAGCAAATCCGAAGGATATTACCTTTACAGGCATCCAGCAGATCCAATTGCAGGACGCAGTGGTGGCTACGGAGAAACATTTTTCTATCAAGCTGGTGGCCCAGGCACAGAAGCTGAAGAATGGCGGAGTGGCAGCTTTTGTGATCCCGCAATTTGTACGGCATGACGACCATCTCGCATTCGTGAAGAATGAATACAATGGCGTAGTGATCGAAAGCGGATTTGCCGACAAGCAGTTCTTCTATGGCAAGGGCGCCGGCTCCTTCCCTACTGCTTCTGCGGTACTGTCAGATATTTCCGCACTCCGGTATCAATATCGATATGAGTACAAAAAACTCTACCATCACAAACCCAATGTGCTGAGCAATGACTTTCATTTAAAAGTCTATGTCAGCTTCAACGAGTGGTCTTCTATCCCCAAAGATGATTTTGAATCCATCGAAGAATGGCACGCACATGAAGACGATCGGAAGTATATGATTGGCGTGATCCATTTCTCCAAGCTGCAGCAGTCTGATTGGTGGAAGCAAAAAGGGGTATCGTTGATCTTGCTGCCGGATCCAGTAGTGGAGGATGTGGATGTGAAGTTGTTGAAGCGGAAGTCGGTTGAGTTGGCGATTAAGTGAGAAGATTAAGCGGAGAAGCTTCGTACTTCTCCCTTTACCTTCTCCCTTTTAAAATTGAGTGGTCAAATAATTAACCGCAAGAGGCAACTCATCTGTCACTTTTCCCCATCTGCACTCAATCATGATTCCGCCCCTATATCCAATCTCTTTCATTGCCCGTAAATAAGGCCGGAAATCCGTGCCGCGCTTGCCGGGGTAAGCTCGTTCTTCCTTCTCGGCTATATGCACGTTCACGAGCAGTCCCTTACCCTCAAGCAAATGCTCCGCCGGTTCATTCTCCATGAGCATATGGTAAATGTCTGCCGTGAGTTTGAAATGTGGATGATCGATGGCCTTTGCGTATTGGACGGCCTCACGGAAACTCAGGATCATATTGGTCTCCGTGTGATTGAGGTTCTCCATTGCGATGGTCATCTTGTATTTTGCTGCCACATCGGCCATCTTTTTTGCAATGTGAATGAATTGCTTTGACGCCTGCACGGAATCAAAGCCTGCGGGTATCCTGCGCGCTTCGCCGCTGCCCAGCACGATGATCTTCAGTCCGGCCATGCTGGCACGCTGCATCACCGTATCCACATAGCCCAGTACCACCGCTTCGTTGAGCGCTGGCCCAACCAATTTGATACTGCCCGGAATGAAAACATTGGCGGATACAATCTGGCTTTTCGCAGATTTTATTTTTCGAAGATTCTCCTGGAATTTCTCTTCGCTGACATTCCGTGGATTGAACACATTGGCCACAGATTCTTCCATCCGTGTCACCTGATGTGCGGCCAGCAGGGAGTCCTGCGTCAGTGAAGTACACACACCGATCACGGGCGGTTGTTGAAACAAAGCTATGATGAGTAACCAGATCATAAATGAAATACCTTTCCGCCTGTCATCACTTCCTGCGTCTTTTCGTCGAAGGTGGCTTTCTGCCCTGTCCGCACAGCCGCATTGGTCATGATGCTGGCGATGGAATGCGCATAGCCTGCTTCAATCGGCGCATTGGGTTGCTTACGGGAACGCACACACTCCATCCAGTTGCGCATATGCGCAGACGTGAGTGGATCACCACCCGTATTGGCTGAGCTTGCAACTTTTACATCTTCAAGTTTCATTTCCGGCAGCTGGTTGGGCTGCATGCCCATCGCGTCAGCAAAGCCCTTGGTGAGTCCGCCCCGAGGGGAAATTTTATTGGTGTTGAGATTCATCTCGCCCCCATTGGAATAATAGATCTCTGCAGGATTTTCATCACCGTTATGCATACGCGAAGCAAAGGTCACCTGGAAGCCTGATGTAAGATCATTGGCCGGACCGTAATCAAACACTGCCGTCATGGTATCCCAGTTTCGCCTGCCGTCTTTCCAGGCATAGATGCCGCCATTGGCCACTACGGAACGCGGATGATTGAGTCCCGTGAACCAATGCACGGTATCAATCTGGTGACACATCCATTGGCCCGGCATGCCGGAAGAATAGGGCCAGAACAAACGGAATTCTAAATATTTTCTGGGGTCAAATGCTTCAAAGGGTCGATTCATCAGGAATCGTTTCCAATCGGTATCCTCTTCCTTCAACTTGGGCACTACACTAGGTCTGCGCCAGCGTCCCGGCTGGTTCACGTTCCAGGTGAGCTCCACCATTGTGATGGGCCCAAACTTTCCTTCCTGCACAAAATCCGCGGCGGCTTTATAGTTACCCCCACTTCTTCTCTGCGAACCTATCTGTACAATTTTGTTCGAGGCCTTCACTGCCTTCAGAGCGTCACGGTTGTCTGCCATCGTCTCTGCAAAGGGTTTCTCGCAATACACATCCTTCCCCGCTTTCACTGCTTCGGTACAGTGTAATGCGTGTTGAAAATCTGCCGTGCTTATGATGACCGCATCTAAGTCTTTGATCCGATAGAGTTCATCATTGTTGGGCACGGCCTGTACTTCACGGCCCAGTTTATTCTTGAACCAGTCCTTTGATTCCTCGCGCCGCAACTTCCAGAGGTCAGAAACCGCAACAATATCAAAGTTCAGCTCTGACTGATGATGCATGAAACTTGGAAACAGAGAACTCTTGAATCGATCAGAAAACCCGATAACGCCCACGCGTACCCGATCATTCGCACCGATGAT
>JBEISY010000362.1:0-2896 GCA_040375175.1 Chitinophagaceae bacterium | reverse complement strand
GCCGGCCATGCCGCAACAGCCGGAGGGAATGGTTTCTACAGCATAATTTTTAGGGAAAGACAAGATCTTCACTGTGGGTGCCATTGACGCTACTGCTTTCTGCTGACAGTGACCATGCAGGATGATTTTTCGGGTATCCATGGTGAATTGCTCCGCAGTGATATGTCCCTTGCTGATCTCTGAAGCAATAAATTCATCGATCATGAACGCCTGCTTCGCCAATTGCCTTGCCGGTTCAAGATGATGATCATAAGCCAGATCCGGATACTCGTCACGGAAGGCCAGGATCGCAGATGGCTCAATACCAATCAATGGCGTCTCATCCGTAATGATGGGCGCTAACAATCCAATGTTCATGTTGATGATCTTCTGCGCTTCGCGGACAAGACCTTTTGATAACCAGGTTCTGCCGCTTTCCCTATGTTCCGGGATCACAACTTCGTAGCCAAGTTTCTCTAACAGTAAAATGGCTTTTATACCGATGGTTGTATCATTATAGTTGGTAAACTCATCACAGAATAAGTACACTTTTCGGTTACCCGTTGGGGTTGTATTCTGCTTGTGTTTTTTGTGCCATGCACGCAAGGTGGTGGAGTGCAGGGTAGGCATGGATCGTTCCACGGCAAAACCGGAGAACTGTTTGATCCATTTGCCGGTAAGTTTACCCTTTACCATGGCATTGTACAATGAGGGGACGAGGGAGCCCAGCCTGGATGAAGCCGTGAAGTTGGCAATCAATTTGGACCGCATCGGCACACCATGTTCATCATAGTAGTGCTGGAGAAACTCCGCTTTCAATTTGGCCACATCCACATTGGAAGGGCATTCAGATTTACATCCCTTACAACTCAGACAAAGATCCATGACCTCGTAGATCTCTTTGTGATCAAACCGATTGGTTTTTGTAGATCTTGTCAGGAACTCGCGCAGGATATTGGCTCTTGCCCGGGTAGTGTCTTGCTCATTTCGGGTAGCCATATACGATGGGCACATGGTGCCGCCGGAAAGGTGTGATTTTCTGCAATCGCCCGAGCCATTGCATTGTTCTGCATGTTGCAGCACATCCTGGTCGTGAAAGCGGAAAAAGGTATTGAAAACAGGTGTTGACTGATCCGGGGTATAGCGCAACATGGTATCCATCGGCGGCGTATCCACAATCTTGCCCGGATTGAAAATATGATCTGGATCCCAGGTAGTTTTAAGTTTGCGCAACAGCTGGTAGTTTTTTTCGCCTACCATCTGGCGGATGAATTCACCACGCAGTCTGCCATCTCCATGTTCTCCGCTTAATGAGCCGTTATATTTTTTGACGAGGGTGGCAATCTCTTCGGCAATTGTTCTGAAGAGCTGCTGACCTTTTTTTGTTTTGAGATTAATGATGGGCCGGAGGTGCAATTCACCCGAGCCCGCATGCGCATAATGCACGGAGTAAAGCCCATGCTTTTCCAGGATCAGGTTGAAGTCGCGGATGTATGCAGGCAGATCATGTACATCAACGGCCGTGTCCTCTATGACGGGAACTGCTTTTTCATCGCCGGGTAAGTTGCTCAGCAGGCCAAGGCCCGCTTTCCGCAGGGTCCATATCTTTTTGGAGTCCTCGCCAAACAATAAAGGGAAATGATAGCCAAGTCCTGCTGCACGCATTTCATGTTCTACAGTAGTGGCGATGGCGATGATCTCTTCTCGGGTTGCCCTGCAGAATTCAATCACCAGGATCGCACCGGGATCACCCTGTACAAAAAACCGGTTCTTGCTTTGCTCGATATTGTCTTTCGTACATTCTAGAATATAGTGATCAATAAGCTCGCTCGCACTGGGATGGTGCTTCATCGCGATCAGGTTAGCCCGCAGGCTCTCATCGATACTATTAAAATGTACACAGAGCAATCCAACCTCTTTTGGTGGAAGGTCAACTACATTCAATTCAATCTCGGTGATGAAGGCCAGCGTACCTTCAGAACCGGCAATGAGTTTACAAAAGTTAAATACTGGTCCTCCCAGGGTGAAAGGTGCTGTTTCCAGCAATACATCCACTGCATAGCCAGTATTTCTTCGCTCAACACTTGGCTGGGGAAATTCCTTTCGGATCTCTTTCTGGGTATTGAAATCAGAAAGCGCAGAACGGATATGCCGATGTATGTCTCCTTCCAGTCCGGGCAATTCACACTTGGCGTGAAAGGCATCGATGTCAAGATCACTGAATTCAACTTCTGAACCATCACTCAGCAATGCCTTTACAGACAGCAGGTGTTCACGTGTGGAATGATACACAACTGAATTGGACCCGCATGAGTTGTTGCCCACCATGCCGCCGATCATGGCGCGGTTGGCAGTAGAGGTTTCAGGTCCGAAGAACAAACCATGGGGTTTGAGGAAGAGATTGAGTTCGTCTCTCACCACTCCGGGTTGTACCCGTACTTTTTTGGCAGCGGCATCCAGGGAAAGGATCTGGGTGAAATGCGTAGAGACATCCACCACCATTCCATTGCCTACTACCTGGCCGGCCAGTGAAGTTCCCGCCGTTCTTGGGATCAGGGATGTTTTGTGTTCCCTCGCAAAAGCAATGAGCTTTTTCAGGTCTGCGATGGATCGGGGAATGGCCACCGCCGTCGGCAATTCACGGTAGGCAGATGCATCTGTTGCATACAGGACGCGCATCTTATGATCAAAGAAAAGATCGCCTTCAAGTTCACGTGCTAATTGCTCCAGATGTTGCATAATTGAAAATCAAAACTCAAAAATCAAAAGACAAAAATGAATTTACTTTTTGACCTTTGACTTTTGACTTTTGTATTGGTTAGATCCCCAGTTTCTTCTTCAGATTTGCATCGATAGCATCCAGGAATTCTTCTGTATACAGGTAGTGTTCACCATGGTTCACTTTGTTACCATGAAT
>JBEISY010000301.1:0-3372 GCA_040375175.1 Chitinophagaceae bacterium | reverse complement strand
CCAATAAGTTCAGTATTCAGAACCTGGTGGTGAATACAGACGAAGAGTATTTGGCCTTTGACAGCCTTGAAGTACTGAACAGGATCCCTCGCGACAGTTTTTTTGCGCGGCAGAAATTTGAAAAGGACTACATCAGTTTCAGTACGGGTCGGGTAAGGGCCGATGCCTTGCGTCCAGTATTGTACCAAAAGGATACAGCCATTAATGTCCGCAAGCTCACCATCGATCCCCTGTATTTTACTGTGGAGCGGGATAAGCGCGTGCCGGATGACACTACGAAGTATAGACCATTGATGACAAGGATGCTGAACCGTTTGCCTTTCCTCGTAAGGGTAGATACAATTTCACTGCATCATTCCTTGATATGGCACAATGTGATTGAAGAGAAAACGGAAAAAGAAGGAACGATATTCTTTACTAACGTCAATGGCTACCTGAGTAACGTGAAAAACTATGAACTGGCATCTGCCGATAGTTTGCGGATGAACATGCAAAGCCTGCTCATGGGAGCCGGTGATTTACGGGTCCAGTTCAGGGAAGCTTACGGAGATTCATTGCAGGGATTTTTGCTGGCGGCGAGAATGAGCAGTATGGATATGAAAGAACTGAACAGGCTGATGATACCCTTGTTCAATGTTCGGGCAGACAGGGGCAGGATCCTTAACTTATCGATGCGGGTAAAGGGAACGGATGACCTTGCTTATGGAGATATGGTGATCAATTACAACGAGCTGAAAGTTTCCCTGATGAATGAAGAAAACAAGAAAAGAACACTGATGTCCTGGCTCGCAAATGTTTTCCTCAGAGGTAAAAACAGCAAGATGGGAATCGTGTACGTAGAACGACTGAAGGAGAAATCAATATTCAACTTCTGGGCAAGGATTTCCGTCAATGGATTACTGACCAACCTTGGGGTCCGCAAAAATGGAAAGCAGGTGAAGCGATTCTATCGTGGATTAGAGAAACACCAGTTGCCGCCGGATCTGTTCTAGATCAATATTCGTCTTCGTTGAAAAAGAAATCTTCCTGGCTTGGATAATCAGGCCAGATATCTTCGATGCCTTCATAGATCTCACCTTCGTCTTCGAGCTCCTGCAGGTTTTCAACTACTTCAATAGGAGCGCCGCTGCGGATGGCATAATCAATCAGCTCGTCTTTCGTTGCGGGCCACGGTGCGTCTTCCAGATAGGATGCTAATTCTAGGGTCCAAAACATCTCGAAACTCTTTAGATTTTGGCAAAAGTAATTTTTGTATAGAAACGACCAAATCCGTTTATTCCACCGGTTTTAAAGGTTTATTCACGGGATTTGCTGCATTTGTGCCCCAAATTGATTTCTGCATGCTCGTTGCAAGGGATATTGTTAAGGCTTATGGAGACCTTCAGGTGCTCAAAGGGGTTGGCCTGGAGATCGGAGAAGGGGAGGTTGTGAGTATTGTTGGCTCTTCCGGAGCGGGCAAAAGTACATTGCTGCATATCCTTGGAACCCTTGATACGCCTGATTCAGGCGAGATTATCTTTGACGGGAAGCCTTTGCACACCATGCGTGGAAGTACCCTCGCGAAGTTTAGAAATGACCATATTGGCTTTGTGTTTCAGTTTCATCATTTATTGCCGGAGTTTACTGCGGTAGAAAATGTGTGTATCCCCGGCTGGATTGCCGGTCGGCGCAAAAAAGACGTAGAAACACGCGCGCTGGAGTTGCTGACCATGCTGGGATTGAAGGACAGAACCGAAAATAAACCCGGTATGCTGTCAGGAGGCGAGCAGCAAAGGGTGGCAGTGGCAAGGGCATTGATCAACAACCCACGTATCGTCTTTGCCGACGAGCCCACCGGTAATCTGGATTCAGGAAACGCCAGAGATCTGCATCATTTGTTCATGCGCCTTCGCGATGAATTCAAACAAACCTTCCTGATTGTCACCCACAATGAAGAACTGGCGGGTATGAGTGACAGGATATTACATATGAAAGATGGGAGAATGTTGGATTCCTAGGGTTTCAACCTCGGTTTCCACGGAATCTCCGGAACGCTTAGCTGATGACCGGCATACCGTGCCAGCACAAAAAGATAATCACTGAGCCTGTTCAGGTATTGCAATACCAAAGGATCTACTTCAAGGCTTTCCAGTTCAAGGCGCACACAAGCGCGCTCCGCCCTTCGGCAAACACATCGCGCAATATGTATATGTGACACGGAGGGATGTCCACCGGGTATGATAAAGTGCTTCATCGGCGCTAACACCTCGTTCATGCGATCAATCTCGTTTTCCAAAACTTCGATATCTGTTGCATGGAGGTCCGGGAGGCGCATCTTTGGCTCCTTGATGGGATCGCAGGCCAGGGAAGAGCCGATGGTGAACAGCCTGTCCTGCACGTCTGTAAGGACCCGGAGACTATGTTCATCCTGTGTAAGGTCCCTGATCAGGCCGAGATAAGAGTTGAGTTCATCAACCGTGCCATATGCTTCAATGCGATGGTGCGACTTAAGCACTTTGGTTCCACCAATGAGTGAAGTGGTGCCTTTATCGCCCGTTTTTGTATAGATCTTCATGGTCATAGAGATGACTTTGGATTAATGTAAGGCTTGAACCGGGGTTTTTGTTCAAAGGCAATGAAAAATTAGCCGACTATCGCGTTCTGCCTTACTTTGTCAGTCTCAATCACACCATCACGCAAACGAATCACGCGGTGAGCATAGTTGGAGATATCTTCTTCGTGGGTTACCAGCACAACGGTGTTGCCATCTGCATGGATCTTGCTGAAGATGTTCATGATCTCGTATGAAGTTTTGGTATCCAGATTACCTGTAGGTTCATCTGCAAGGATGATGGCCGGATTGTTTACGAGGGCGCGGGCAATAGCTACACGCTGGCACTGGCCACCAGAAAGTTCGTTTGGTTTGTGATGGTGACGGTCTTCCAGATCTACTTTTTTGATCACTTCCATCGCCATTTCAGTACGCAGTTTCTTGGAAATACCAGAGTATACCAAGGGCAATGCCACGTTTTCAAGCGCAGTGAGCCTCGGCAGCAAGTTGAACTGTTGGAACACAAAGCCGATCTCCTTGTTCCTGATCTCCGCAAGCTCATTGTCTGGCATCTTGCTCACATCGTGCCCGTTCAGAATATAGGTACCCGAAGTAGGGGAATCCAGGCAACCAAGAATATTCATCAGCGTACTCTTACCAGAGCCGGAAGGCCCCATCAACGCTACATATTCATTGCTCAGAATCTGCAGCGAAATGCCTTTCAGCACCTGCAGTTCCTGCTTTCCCATAAAATAGCTCTTCTTGATTTCCTCCAACCTGATGACTGAACTCATACGCCGGTCTTATTTTCTGATGACTTTTGGGACTGTAAAAAATGATTG
>JBEISY010000453.1:0-2012 GCA_040375175.1 Chitinophagaceae bacterium | reverse complement strand
CGTGGATGACGTGAGCTTTGATGTTGCTCAGGGTGAAACCCTGGGACTGGTCGGTGAATCAGGTTGCGGGAAAACAACGCTGGGCCGTGCCTTATTGCGACTGGTTGAGCCGAGGAGTGGGTCTATCATTTATCGGGGGCAGAACCTGGTTCCATGGAGTAAAAACCAATTGAAGCCATTGCGCAAAGACATCCAGATCATTTTTCAGGACCCTTATTCCTCTTTAAACCCGAGAATGCCCGTAGGCAGTGCAATATCCGAAGTGATGAGGGTTCAGGGCTTAGGGAAAAGTGAAAAGGATAGACGGGGAATGGCGGTGGAATGGTTGGAGAAAGTAGGGCTGAAGGCTGACCATTACAAACGTTACCCCCATGAGTTTTCGGGAGGGCAGCGGCAACGGATCGGCATTGCCAGGGCCTTGGCGCTGGATCCGGGATTTGTGGTCTGTGATGAGTCCGTATCAGCGTTGGATGTCAGCGTACAGGCTCAAGTGCTCAACCTCCTGAATGACCTGAAACGAGAAATGGGATTTACCACTATTTTCATTTCCCATGATCTGGGTGTGGTGCATTATATCAGTGACAGAATAATGGTCATGAACAAGGGGAAGATCGAGGAGATCGGCGATGCGGAACAGGTTTTCCGGCAACCCGCTACCACATACACCCAGCGGCTGGTAGATGCGATCCCCGGCAGGAATTTTATCGGTTCCTGAAAATTTTGTACCTTTGCACGCATTTGTTGCCACATGGTACGAACCTGGTGCCGTAAGATCAGGTTTAGTCCACCATCCTTCCGTGTACCGTTCCGGTTTGTTTCATGATGGCCACCTGTTAAAAGCATTTTATTCATGAAACTATCCCAATTCCGTTTTGACCTTCCCCTTAACCTTATTGCGCAGTACCCTTCCAAGAAAAGAGAAGATGCCCGTTTGATGGTGGTGCACCGCGCTACCGGCCAGATTGAGAACAGGCACTTCAGAGATATCCTGGAGTATTTTGACGACAAGGATGTGTTTGTTGTGAACAACACGAAGGTGTTTCCTGCACGCATGTACGGTCGCAAAGAAAAAACAGGCGCCAAGATCGAAGTATTCCTGTTGCGTGAACTAAATAAGCAGAACAGGCTTTGGGATGTGATCGTTGATCCCGCAAGGAAGATCCGCGTAGGTAACAAGTTATATTTCGGCGATACTGATGAACTGGTTGCAGAGGTAATCGACAACACCACATCACGTGGCCGTACCATCCGTTTCCTGTTTGACGGACCCGAAGAAGAATTCAAACGCGTACTCAACTCCCTGGGTGAAACGCCATTGCCCAAATACATTAAGCGCAAACCAGACGAAGAAGATCGTGAGCGTTACCAGACGGTGTATGCCAAGCACGAAGGTGCTGTAGCAGCGCCTACTGCGGGTTTGCACTTCAGCATTGAGCTGATCAAGCGTCTGGAGATTCAGGGTGTGCGTTTTGCCGAAGTGACACTCCATACAGGTCTCGGTACATTCAGGCCCATCGAAGTGGAAGATCTCAGCAAACACAAAATGGATGCTGAATTCTACGCCATCGAAGACCAGGCTTGTAAGATCGTGAACAAAGCCAAGACAGAGGGTCATCGCATCTGTTCTGTTGGCACCACTACAATGCGTGCACTGGAAACTTCATTTACGGCAGACAAGCTGTTGAAGCCTTCTGAAGGCTGGACCAACATCTTTATCCATCCACCGTATAATTTTTCGATTTCCGATGCACTGATTACAAACTTCCATTTGCCTAAAACAAGTCTGTTGATCATGACCTGCGCCTTTGCAGGATATGACCTGACGATGGAAGCGTACAAGAAAGCGATTAAAGATAAATATCGGTTCTTCAGTTATGGAGACGCTATGTTAGTGATCTAATTAAAAAAGCCCCGCCTCTGGCGGGCTTTTTTAATTAGATCACTAACATAAGGGTTAAGATAAAGGGAGAAGTATGAAGAAACCTGTACCCTCACCTACCCTACTTTCCCCT
>JBEISY010000012.1:0-14426 GCA_040375175.1 Chitinophagaceae bacterium | reverse complement strand
TGAAGATCTGTGCAAACTCAAACTGCTGCGCTTCACTGCGGGGATCCAATCCGGGCTTCTTCAATTCATTGATGATATCCCGAAGCGTATGCTCTCCCGTTTGTGCAGTAATGTATTTTTTTACATCGATGGCGTTCAGCTGATCCGTCTTCCCGATGAGCTCGGCCACAGAAATTCCCATGTCCACCGCCATCTGCTCTACCACGCCATAAGATTCCGGATGCACTCCGGTGCCATCCAAGGCATGACCTCCCTCTTTAATGCGCAAGAAACCCGCTGCCTGTTCAAATGCTTTTTCACCCAGCCTCGGCACTTTCAGCAATTCTTTTCGCGCAGTGAATCTTCCGTGCTCATTCCGATATTTCACGATGTTATCTGCGATGCTCGCATTAATACCACTCACATAACTCAGCAAATGTTTGGAAGCCGTATTCAGGTTCACACCCACCATATTCACACAACTCACCACCGTTTGGTCCAGTCTTTCTTTCAACCTGAACTGGTTCACATCATGCTGATACTGCCCTACGCCAATACTCTTCGGATCGATCGTCACCAGTTCCGCCAATGGGTCCATCAACCTTCTGCCGATACTCACCGCACCCCGCACCGTCACATCCTGCTCAGGAAATTCTTCACGGGCGGTCTCCGAAGCTGAGTATACAGAAGCACCATCTTCATTCACCAGGAACACGGGAAGATTGGTACCCAGTTTGCGGATGAACTGTTCCGTCTCCCTACCTGCTGTTCCATCACCAATCGCAAAAGTTTCAATATCATATTTGCGTACAAGGTCCTTGATCACATATTCTGATTGCATCAGCTTACCCGGTTCGTGCACAAAGATCAGCGCAGTCTCTTTCAGATCGCCTTTCTCATCAATCACCACAATCTTACATCCGGTACGGTATCCCGGATCAATGGCAAGGATACGCTTAGATCCTAATGGCGAACTGAGCAGCAACTGCCGCAGGTTCTCGGCAAAAACGATGATCGCTTCTTCATCCGCTTTCTGTTTGAGTGAAGTGCGAAACTCCGTCTCCAGGGAAGGTTGCAACAAACGTTTGTATGCATCACGGATTGCTTTTTTTACGTGCTGCCCCGCTTCACTGCTTCCCTTGATGAATTTACGTTCCAGCTTTTCAATAGCTGTTTCTTCAATTGGTTCAATGGAGAGCCTGAGTACGCCTTCCACAAATCCACGAAGGATGGCCAGTGTACGATGGGAAGGAATGGAATGAATTTCCTGGCTGAAGGCGAAATAGTCTTTATACTTCTGTGCCGCTTCTTCTTTGCCCGCAATCACTTTGCTTTCCATCTTGGCTTGTTCTTCAAACAACTTTCGCAGCAAATTCCGTACATCGGCATCCTCATTGATCATCTCTGCGATGATGTCGCGCGCGCCTTGCAGGGCTTCATCAACAGACTTCACTACATCGGTCACAAATCCTGTTGCGGCTTCGGAAGGATTGCCTTCCTTCTGTTCGAGTATCAATAAGGCCAGCGGTTCCAGTCCGTTTTCACGGGCAACAGAGGCCTTGGTTTTGCGCTTGGGTTTGTAAGGCAAATAAATATCTTCTAATATGGCGATCGTCTCTGCTGAATCCAGCTTCTTTTGCAGCTCGGGCGTCATCTTACCCTGCTCATGGATGCTTTTTTCGATGGCCGCTTTGCGTTCGGCAAACTCTTTTCTGGTTTTGGCTTCTTCCTGGATCTTGCCGATCACCACTTCGTCCAGCGCACCGGTTTTATCTTTACGATACCGGGCGATGAAAGGGATGGTTGCACCTTCTGCAAACAACGACAATACAGCTTCCACTTGTGCCGGCCTGATGCTGAGCGATGAGGCGATGGCTTGTATGAATTCCATGTTCCACAAAATTTAAGGGCTGCGAATCTAATGGGATGATGCTAAAGAAAAAAATTGGAGGCGATGATTTTATTCACTTACCAGTAACGGGTCACATTTGGATTGCGCTCGGCATACTGACGAATATAGCTGCGCAAAAATTCATTTTCGGGATAAGGGGTCACAAGGGCCTTCAGATCAGCCAGGGCCGGCATCTCTGAAACATCGGGCATAAACCCCACCCCGTAGAAGCGGCCGTCTTCCATCAGGATACAACTCACTTCGCCGTACTGCCTACCGCGCTCTAAAATGGCAAAGCTGGGCTGATCCTGGTGCAACTGTGAAAGCGCCTGCATCACCCGCTGGTTGTAGGCCATCGGGCCTTCCTTCCCTTCACAAACCCCATCGCAATAGCCTTCCGTGATGCCTTCGCATCTGCCCTCTTTCTGCAGGAAACAGAGGCTCGGACAAAGCTTATGGGTTCTGACCAGCTTCCACAATTCCCGATGCGCGTCACCGAGTACGCCGAATTTGATATGGGGCCGATGGTGTTTCTTCAATCTTCCGATACCCAGCCGTAATCGGCCCTGGATATCCTCATAACTGAAGATCCCGTAAGGAAACTCCACCTGTTTCTGGCTCTGGTTATAACGCGGCCAATGCCTCCTGATCTCGATGCTTTCCATGACAATAGCCGCAAACTCAGAACCCGTGAGACTGTAACTAATGCGATGCACATTGCGGATCAGTTCCTGCTTCCTGCGGGAGACGGAGTTGTTGGAAAAATGACTCGTCACCCTTTTCTTCAGGTCCTTCGCCTTGCCTACATAGATGATGGAGTCTTTCTCATCGTGGAAATAATATACACCCGGCAGACTCGGCAGTTGTTCTACATCGGTCACTGATAAATGCATGGGCAGGTAAGATTCTTTACTGCCCTTGCGGAGCATCAAATGGATATGGCCCTGTTGATCCGCAGACACCAGCCTGGTAAACAGTTTCGCTGTGGCTTCTGCATCGCCCATGGCCCGGTGTCTGCTGTACAAAGGGATCTCGAGACTTCGGCATATATTACCGAGGGAATAGCTTTGATAACCAGGAAATATCTTCTTGCTTAAGCGCACCGTACAAAGCTTTGATGCATCAAAGGTGAAGCCTGCCAGGGCAAGATGTTGCTTTAAAAAAGAGTAATCAAAATTGACATTGTGCGCTACAAAAATCCGTCCCTCAAGATGTTTGAAAATTTCTTCTGCCACTTCGCTGAACTGAGGTGCTGAGGCCACCATTTCATCCGTGATGCCGGTCAATGATTGCACATATCTGGGGATCGGCATGCCAGGGTTCACCAGGGTCTGGTAACGATCTTCGGCATCCATCCCGTTGTGCAGGATGATGGCTACTTCCGTAATGGATCCCGTGCCGGCATGACCGCCGGTGGTTTCGATATCTACAATAGCGTACAAGGCAATTAGACAATTAGAAAATTAGACAATGCGGCAATAGAATACCGGGGTTGAAAGTAATAAAAAAAGCGGACCACTGTCCGCTTTAAATAAAGGGAAATACCGTAAATGTGTTTCAGGCAGATAAACCTACTGCGCCATGAGGGTGATCGCGACGATCGCACCGTACATTGCCAATACAATCAGGACCATCTTGGCATTCTGCAGAATTGATGAGTTAAAGTTGCTCATAGACCAAATTTTTAAATGTTAACAAGTGAAAGGATTTGGGTCCAGGCATTCACAGGGAAGGAAAAAGGGAGATTCGGATCGGTCTCAGAGGAGATAGGGAGGACTAAAGTAGTAGTAAGGTATAGTAAAAAGGGGGAATTTCCAAGCACTATTTTCAACCCTTTGATAGTCATTTCAATGTGGCAATTCGGTAATGCGGCAATGTGGCAATGTAGGAAGCGCGGCCGTGCGTTGCCGGCCTGCGCGGAACCACCCGGAGTGACTGCCGGCGCGCCGCTACGCATAGCGCGCCTTCCTTCATTGCCGCATTGCCGCACTGGCTAATTGCCTCATTGGCATTCTGCCTTATCTTTGCGTTCCATGACATTGACTAAAACATTTGAGCATCAGGCTGCCGAGGCCAAGTGGTACCAGCACTGGCTGGATCAGAAGTACTTTGCCAGCACCCCTGACCATCGTGATCCCTATACCATCGTTATCCCGCCACCCAATGTGACCGGGATCCTCCATATGGGCCATTGCCTGAACAACACCATTCAGGACATCCTGATCCGCCGGGCCAGGATGCTGGGAAAAAACGCCTGCTGGGTACCGGGCACGGACCATGCCTCCATCGCCACCGAAGCTAAGGTAGTGCAGATGCTCCGGGAACGCGGCATCACCAAATCCTCACTGTCGCGCGAGGATTTCCTCCAATACGCCTGGGAATGGAAGGAGAAATACGGTGGCATCATCCTGCAGCAGCTGAAGAAAATGGGCTGCAGCCTTGATTGGGATCGCACCACTTTCACCATGGACGATCACTACTACGCGTCCGTCATCAGTGTGTTCAACGACCTCTACAAAAAAGGGTTTATCTATCGCGGTAAACGCATGATCAACTGGGATGTAAAGGCCAAGACCGCACTCTCTGATGAGGACGTGATTTTCAAGGATACCCAAAGCAAACTCTATCACCTCCGCTATCCGATAAACGGTATGCCCGGTGAGTACATCACCATCGCCACCGTTCGTCCGGAAACCATCCTCGGAGATACCGCCATCGCCGTAAATCCTTCCGATGAAAGATATACGCATCTTCATGGTAAGTATGCCCTCGTACCACTGATCAATCGCAGGATCCCCATCATCGCTGATGAATACGTGACCATGGATTTCGGAACCGGCGCACTGAAAGTGACGCCCGCGCACGATATGAACGATTACCAGCTCGGACAAAAACATGGCCTCGAAGTGATCGATGTATTGAACGATGATGGTACGTTGAGCGAAGCCGCGCAGTTGTTTATTGGCGCAGATAGGTTTGAGGCCAGAAAACTGATCATCCCTGAGTTGGAGAAAGCCGGCAATCTTGTAAAGATCGAAGACTATCCCAACCAGGTGGGCTATTCAGAACGTACAGACGTTGTGGTTGAACCAAGGTTGTCCTTGCAGTGGTGGGTAGACATGAAAAAGATCTCCGGTCCTGCACTCAGTGCCGTAGTGGAAGACGAAGTCAAATTTTATCCACCCAAATTCAAGAACCTCTATCGCCACTGGATGGAGAACATCAAAGACTGGTGCATCTCCCGTCAGCTCTGGTGGGGCCACCGGATTCCGGCATGGTATGATGCAAACGGAAACGTTTATGTTGCGGAGTCAGAAGGAGTAGCGGTTAAGGAGTATTTGGCAAAGAATCCAAACGGAAAACCTGAAGACCTGTATCAGGACGAGGACTGCCTCGATACCTGGTTCTCATCCTGGCTCTGGCCTTTTGAAGTATTCCGTGGTTATTCCAATCCCGGCAATGCCGATGTAAAATATTATTACCCCACACAAACCCTGGTCACTGCACCCGAGATCATTTTCTTCTGGGTTGCGAGGATGATCATGGCGGGCTTTGAATACAAACAGGAGAAACCCTTTGAGCAAGTTTATTTCACGGGCATCGTGAGGGATAAACTCGGCAGAAAGATGAGTAAGAGTCTCGGCAACTCGCCGGACCTCTTAGAGTTGATCGATAGATATGGGGCCGATGCGGTGCGTTTCGGGATCATGATCTCCTCTCCTGCCGGCAATGATCTGCTGTGGGATGAATCCTCCAATGAACAGGGCCGAAATTTCTCCAACAAGATCTGGAACGCGCTGAAGCTGGTGAAAATGTGGGAGGAGCGGAAACCCATATCTGTAAATCTTGCGAAAGAAGAAGCAGACCGTGCCTACTTCGCCATCCACTGGTTTGATGCAAGGCTCGCACAAGTAAAGGCAGAACTCGAAGTAGCCTACAAACAATTCAGACTCAGCGAGGCCTTGAAAACCTTATACACGCTTATCTGGGATGATTTCTGCAGTTGGTACCTGGAATGGGTAAAACCTGCATATGGCACCGAAGATATAGACGCACATATCCTTGAGAAGACGAAGACCTACTTCGAAGAACTCATGATCATGTTGCATCCCTTCATGCCTTTCATCACGGAAGAGATTTACCATGCACTCAGGGAGAGGAAAGCCGGTGACGATATCTGTATTGCACAACTACAGCCAGGCATCACAACCGGTGATCCATCGATCCTTCAATACGGCGCTTTGTTACAGGAATGCATCACCGCCGTCCGCGATGCTAAAAACAAGGCGCAATTGAAACCGCGGGAAGAGATCGGTCTCTATGTACAAACAGAAGTTTCTGCAGCATACCAGCTGATCGGCGATATTCTCGCAAAACAGGTCAGCGCAATTTCGATCACCGTAACCACGGATGCCATCCCGCAAAGTATTCCCGCCATGGCCGGAAAAGAAAAGTTCTTCATCACCACGGCCACACCGCTGAATACCGGTTTGCAGAAAGACGAACTCGTAAAAGAATTAGACTACCTCCGCGGATTCCTGGAGAGCGTGGAGAAGAAACTCAGCAATGAACGTTTCGTACAAAATGCCAAACCCGAAGTGGTGGATGTGGAGCGGAAGAAAAAAGCCGATGCAGAGAAGAAAATAACTATGTTACAGGAAGCGTTAGCAGCGTTGTAGTGCAGGCCGCAGGCTTCTCACCAAAACCATCGTATGAAAAATCTTATTGCCCTTGTCTTGTTATGTGCATCTGTAATGTCCTCAAAGGCGCAAACGAAAAAGCCTGCACCGGCAGCGACACCGGTCACCTACACAGTGACCCTGGCGGGATTTAAAGACGGCAACATCACGGCGGAGCAATTCAAAAAAGTCATCGATTCACCGCTTGTGGTGAAGGACCAAAAGGGAAACAGCTATGTGATCACACGGTTCCGCATCAACTATACTTTTGCAACAACCTATACAGACAGTGAAACGCAACAACGGAAATCATTCAAGGATTTTCGTGCAGCTGATTTTTATGATACCCCGAAACTGCCCGAGGTGTGGCGCAACAGCATCCGCGACAATGCCAAAAAAGACGACGAGGTCATCATCAACAACATCATCATTAAACTGAAGGACGGCAAGAAGATGATGGTGCCTGAATGGAAGGGAACCTTGCGCTAGGTCGCAGGACGCAGGGCGCAGGTCGCAGGCTGCAGTTTGCTTAGTTCGCAGTATATTTAAGGATGCAGAAATGGATCTGTTTCATTTTATTGGCCCTCTCCTGTACATCCAAACAGCAGGTGAAGGATGAAGGTGGCTTATCACCGGAAGCTGCACTGAAGAGTCTATCCGTTGCACCTGGATTTACCGTAGAACTTTTTGCAGCAGAACCGCTGATCGCGGACCCCGTAGCCATGGAAGTGGATGAGTCAGGCAACATGTACGTGGTGGAAATGCATGGCTACCCCTTAGATAAATCGGGATCCGGTATCGTGAAGATCCTTAAAGATGTGAATGCCGATGGATTACCGGATAAGGCTATCGTCTTCGCGAAGGACCTCACCCTGCCCAGCGGAATCATGCGTTGGAAAAAAGGCGTCCTGGTTACCGATATGCCCAACCTGTTGTATCTGGAAGACAGCAACGGAGATGATGTGGCAGACATCCGGGATACGATCATAACGGGTATGGCATTATCCAATCCTCAACACAACGGCAACACGCCAATGTACGGACCAGACAACTGGATCTATATTGCCCATGAAACCAGCATTACGCCGGTGGTGTACACCAAAGAATTTGGGGATGAAGGTCAACCCATCCGTTTTGTAAAAGGAGGTCACCAGGCAACCCTGCCCCTGAATGCCAATGGCCGGAACATCCGGCTTAAACCGGAACAGGGCAAGTTGGAAATGTGTTCGGGTGAAACACAGTTTGGACAAACCTTTGACCCCAGGGGTCACCATTTCGCAACGGCCAATGCGAATCATGTTTTTCACGAAGCCATTGCGGCGAGATATCTGCAGCAGAATCCCGCGTTAGAAGTAGGCGGTGCCACAGCAGATATTCCGGATCATGGCAATGCCGCCAAAGTGTTTCCGATCACCAAGGATCCGCACATTGAATTACTGACCGATGTTGGCGTCATCACCTCGGCCTGTGGCATCACCTGGTACCAGGGCGGACTGTTTCCGGATTCATTCAACCAGGTAACGTTCATCGCAGAACCGGTACATAACCTGGTGCATGCAGATAAGGTGACGGACAACGGTGCTTCTTTTGTTGCATCGAGGGTTTACGCCGACCGTGAATTCCTCGCCTCTACAGATCCATGGTTCAGGCCCGTCCAATTTTATATTGGACCTGACGGGGCGATGTATGTGATCGATTACTATCGGAAATACATTGAGCACCCCGAATGGATGAGCGAAGAAGTTGCAGCATCCGGACAGTTGTACAGCGGTCATACCAAGGGGCGCATCTATCGCATCACGCCCAATGACAAAAAAGTTCAACCCTGGCTGGGCAACCCATTGATCGATAAGGGATCCGTCGCATCCATGACACAAGCCCTCCGCAGCAACAATATCTGGTGGCGCAGGAATGCACAACGGCTGCTCGTGGATCTGGGTGGTCGGGATGCTGATACAGCACTGCGAGCATTGTTACATCATTCCGCCTCACCTGCAACAACAATGGCTGCCCTATGGACGCTGGAAGGATTGTCGCTACTGGATACCAATATGGTGGCGGACGCCCTGCAACACCCAGATGCCGGGGTTCGGGAAACAGCGATAAGACTTGCAGAACAATTTCTACCTAATGCGGGTCTGGAGAAAAAACTTGCGGCTCTGGCCAATGATCCAGATGTAAAGGTCAGGTACCAAATGTTGTGTACCGCTTCTTTTTTCGGTAGCCAGCAAACAATAGGTGCGGGCCTACTGGATAAAAATCTGAACGATCATTGGTTCAGGATTGCCGCATTGGCAACCTATCATGGACGGGAGGAACAATTATTGGCAAAGATGCTGAAGACTGAAAAAGAAGGCGCCGCAGAAATGATCGCTTCGATCTCCGCATTGATCTGCCTGCAGAAAAATGAAAAAGGCCTGAATGAATTGTTGGGTCTGATGAATGCAAAAAACACTTCCACATCAGCAACCGTAGCGATGGTACAAGGGATCGCAATGGTACCAGACCTGGGTCAGCACCTCGCACCTGCAATGCGACGAAACATCATCGGCACCGTATCGAAATACATCGTTCCATCATCCCCTGCATCCATCAGGGATGCTTCCGTTGGTTTACTGCTCGCCCTGCAGGCATCAGGTGATGAAGTGCTTGCGCAAAAGATAAAAGACGCATTGCTACAGCCTGCGCGTCAGGAAGGATACCTTACATCATGCATAGCATTATCTGCTCTGTATCCCTCCATCTGGAGCCAGGAACTGGCCACAAGATTTATGCAGCCTGACCAACCGGTGGAGATACAAACAGCCACGATCCATGCCTTTGCGAGAACCGGACCTTCGGCGATGCAATGGTTATTGAACCAGTGGAAAGGACTGACCGTTCCGGTAAGAAAAGCAGTGTTGGAACAGTGTATGCAAGACAGCATCTCTACAAGATTGCTGTTGGATAAGATCGCAGCAGGTGAGGTTACAAACTCCGCGATACCATGGTCCACCCAAGTCAGTCTCATGAACCACGAGATCATCCCTATCCGGAAAAAGGCAAGGGAACTGCTGACAAAGAACACGGGTGGTAGAGATGAAGCGCTTAAAGCCTATGAACCCGCCCTGAAGCTACAGGGAGATCCTGCGCTGGGGGCCACCGTATTCGCCAAAAACTGCAGTGTCTGCCACCAGGTGGGTAACAAGGATGGGATCGCCTTTGGTCCCGATCTCGCTTCGGTAGCCAACAGGGATCCCTTTTTTATTTTATCCGATATCATCAAGCCAGACCGCTCTATTGCGGATGGTTATGAATGGTGGGAGATCACCCTTCGAAATGGCAGTACCGCCAGCGGGATCATTGCATCTGAAACGGCTACCGCCATTGCTCTTCGCGATCCTTCCGGATCAACCAAAATGATCAATCGTTCCCAAATCAGTTCCATGCAAGCCTCACCGAATTCTGTGATGCCAGCGGGCCTTGAGCAAAATATGACCGTAGCCGAGATGGCGCACTTGCTGGCTTACCTGAAGAAACCAAGAGCCTGAGTGAAGGGAGAAGATGAAGGGAGAAGTGCGAAGAGTACCCTTTCTTCATCGTGGAATAAGGTTGATCGGCAACACAAACTCCCATTGATTAGGACTGAGAGAAGAAGTGGGTGTGGTATAAAAATCAGCATCCAGCAACCTGCTGTAGCGGAAACCGAAACTCACGGGTTGCTGGTTCCACCATTTCGTATCAAAATAGATTTCCCCGCCCGCGGAACGCAGGGCCTGGGTATTGCCGGTTCGGAGACTCTTCAACTGTGTATAATCATAAAACACATTGGCACGTACCCTCAGAAAATAAACCATGTTACCGAATCCCCAATCCGGATAAAACAGGGGCAGGTGATAATTGGCGCCTACCTTCCACATGCGAGGATAATTCAACGCGGGATAGCCGCGTGAGTAAGCGAAGTCGTTAGAGAAAAGGTATTGCTGCGCAGTATCCCTGGCCTGGTATGCACCGTTGATGACCACGCTGTGCGTCTTCATCGCACCGGGTAAATACAACGCACTGTTGACCAGCAACTGTCTGGCCTCTGTACTGGATACACTAAAGCGATGATCTGCATACAAACTGAATGCAAACCGGGGATAGATCTGCTGAACAGCCTTTTGTGTTTGAACTACAAAGGTCAGCGTATTATCAACATAATTAAAATTCAAATCGGGTATACTGGTCCCATTCTTCGAATCATTGAAAAGCACCTGCTGGTTGTTGAATAAACTCGATATATACATATTGCTAATCAGCCTGCCCTTGGTAAAGTTCAGGGGCACCCGTACGCCGATATTACCGTTCCACTCATTCCAGTACAAGGTCCGCTGCGCGCCCTCAAACCTCCGGTTCATGGTATATGAAACGCCGCCCTGGATCCATGGAAACCACGCCGCATAGACGCCAGAATATTGAAGCCGGTGAAAGAATTCATTTTGGTTATAGGTGTATGCCAGGGTTGAATTAAAAGTGTTCAACACGTTATTGCTGTACAATGAAAAGCTCCAATCCGGTTGTTCATAGAAAGGTCTCCAGCTGTGGAAATTGAAAAGTCCGTGGGTGCGGCGATATTTACTCACCGGAAACTCGTTAGCCGGAAGGGAAGCGATATCGATCTCTCTTTGCAAGGCCTGCTGAAAAGCAATACCCGCTGTATCGCCAGACAACCATTCTGGTTCACTGATGGGTTTATATTCTCCCTTGCTGCTGAACAACATATCGCCCCATGCCGTCCTGGAGGCATAGGTCACCTTTCCATCAGGCATGGGTGTAGCTTGTTGCACACCAGTATAACTGCCTGCCAACTCCATGATGCTTTTTGTCTGGAGATCGATGGCCAGCAGTTTATCCTGTCCATCCCTTACCGCCGTAAAATAGACGGTATCGCCTTTCACCACCGGAAATGCAATGGCCTGGAAACTATACGGCAAAAGGGTTTCCTTATTACCACTCGCGATGTTCCAACGCTGCAGGGTCATCCGGCCATCTTGTCTTCTGACAGGCATGATCACCGATTGGTCATCTTCCGTAAACCTGGGATAGGTGATGAAATGTTGTGCGTCATCGGTCATTGTTTTCACCACCTCGCCGGTTTGTACATCCAGGATATGCAAGGCAGATCCGCCGCCTGGTTTCACATAAACCGCCGCAACCTGCATGCCGTTTTGGGAAAGATCCGGTGAAAAATATTTTGATTTCCTGGTCAGCCACCTGCGTTTGCCCGTCTTCAGATCCATCATCCTAAGGTTGGCATAATCCCGATACCCCCAACGGAGATCCGGCTGGTAAGACGTATATACCATTGCATTGCCTCTTGCGCTAAACTGTTCATCAAGGGAGATATCGCGCACGCCCAGTGATTTTTCCCGGCCTTCTTTCAGCATCACAAACCTGGGAATATCCCTGCTGGTGGTTTTCACTGCAAGAATGCCCTGATCTGTTGACTGGGGAAATGCATAGTTGGTGATATATCTTTCGGATGCACGCGTGATCTGCTCACGGTTACCTGTAACCGAAGATTTACCGGTCTGCTGATAATAGGCCATCGCATCGTTCACAAACTGTTTGAATGGAACACCCGTATGTTTTTTAATGGCACCCTGCATAGGATAGACCAACGGTTTGAATGCGGCTGCATCCTGCGTGATCTTCTTCCATACTTCATCACCGTACTTCGCCCTCCCATAACTTACGAACATATAACCGAGCGGATAATGGTTAGGTGTAAGGTGTCTGAAAGATCCATTACGGATCTTCATATAACTATACTTACGCTCCCCCTCCCACAATGCCCTGAAGTCTGTATAGAAAGCGGGTAGTCGGCCCCTGCCCTGCCTCGTGGTCATCGTTTCCTGAAACACGGCATCGCCCTCAAAGAACCAATCCGGGATGGCCGTACTATTGGCCACTGCCTGTCCTTCCTGGCCCGCAATGATGTACGCAAATTTGGCGAGTCCTCTTCGGAAGTTCATATACTGCTGCACGTGCCGGATCTCGTGGATCGCGAGTTGATCGGTCCAGGGAATAGAACCCAACTGCAAACTGTTCTGCAGCGGCGTCATAAAAAATTCACTCCGCCAGGGTGCCAGTTGCACATAGCCATTGGAAATAGTGGTCTCCGTCTGAAGTACAATACTGATCTTTTTTTTATCGGGCCCAATGGTTGCGGCTGTCTGCTTTTCCAGGTAAGCAGAAATAGCGGCTACCCGCATGGCTGCACCTTCCAACCCGGCCGGAAAGATCACGCGGACCTCGGGCGTATTGACCTGTTTGAGTTTGATATGGGAAGGTATCCCTCCAAATTCCTGGGCAAACAAAACACCTGTAGACAACATACAGACAGAAAACAACAGCCGGCGTATCGCAAACATCATTCTCTAATTTAGTCGTATTTTCAACACCATAAAGCAGATGTTCATGGAAAATGCACTCGGGAAATTCATGTGGGCAGACCTGACCGTTGACAATGCCATCGCCGTCAGGGACTTCTATTGCAAGGTTGCCGGTTGGACGTATGAAGGTGTGTCCATGGGCGAATACGAAGATTACATGATGAAGAATAAAGCGGGCGATACGGTTGGCGGTATTTGTTTCCGAAAGGGGTCCAACGAAAAGATTCCACCGTATTGGATCAACTACATCACCGTAGAAAGTGTTGAGGCCGGTATTGCACAGGTCAATGCAAATGGCGGCACCGTATTGGACGGCCCGCGCAAGATGGGCGAAGATCACTACGCCCTGATCAAAGATCCTGCTGGCGCTGTTTTCGCACTATATGGCAAACTGTAGTATCAGTTCGCAGGTCGCAGTTCGCAGTTCGCAAACGCCCCTCCAACCTTCCACCTTCCAACTTCCACCTTCCACCTTATGTTATTATTAGCCCTCGCGATAGCTCCCGGCCTCGCCATCTGCACTTACATCTTTTTAAAAGATCAGTACAATCCTGAGCCCCGGCGTCACCTGCTCATCAGCTTCTTCCTGGGTTTTCTCAGTGCAGCCATCGCGGTGATCCTGGAAATGGCGCTTACCGCCAGCACGGAGCCCTATACCAAAGGAACCGTTTGGGGAACCGCTTTTCTCGCCTACATCGTAGTGGCCTTTGTGGAGGAATGGAGCAAGTATATCATGGTGCGGTTATATGCATTTCCCAAACCTGAATTTGATGAACCCTTTGATGGCATCGTGTATTCCGTGATGGTATCGATGGGTTTCGCCACGCTGGAAAACATCTTTTATGTGTATAAACATGGTTATGCCGTGGGCATCATGCGGATGTTCCTCTCGGTACCGGCCCATGCCACCTTCGCCATCATCATGGGTTTCTATATGGGTAAGGCCTGGGAAGTCACGGGGATGAAAAGAACCAAGTACCTGATGACCGGCCTATTGATGGCCGTATTCTGGCATGGCACCTTTGACTTCTTCCTGTTCATGGAGGAGGCAAAGCTGGTGAGCCGATATGTAGCCGAGGGCCTCCTGTTCATCGGCGCTATCATTTCTTTTGCGTTTGCCGTCAGGCTATCCCGAAAGGCCATCGCGGAGCATATCGCCATTTCGGCAGAAATGCACCAGAAGCCTGATGAAGGTCCCACTGCCCAAGGCTGACCAAAGCTTTAACAGGATCGCTGATTTGGTATAAAATGTGTAATTTTGCCGAAATTTTTACATACATGTCAACTGTAGCACAATCCATCAACTTTTCCCTTCCCTATAAGGTAAAAGATATCACCCTGGCTGAATGGGGTCGCAAAGAAATCCGTCTTGCTGAAGCAGAAATGCCCGGTCTGATGGCCATCCGTGAAGAATATGGTGCACAACAGCCCCTGAAAGGTGCCAGGATCGCTGGTTGCCTG
>JBEISY010000066.1:0-7696 GCA_040375175.1 Chitinophagaceae bacterium | reverse complement strand
TGCCCATCATCATTTCGCCCTGGAACATGCCTTGCTGATGCAACACATACGCCGCGATTCCGGGGAAAACAACAATGACCGGCATCAGCAATTTCAGGAATGCCGCAAAGAGAATCCCGTTGCGCGCCGTCTTCAGATCCGCACCCAGCGCACGCTGCGTGATATATTGATTACAACCCCAGTAGTTCAAATTAACGATCCACATACCGCCTACCAATACTGTAAAGCCCGGCAGGTCCATATAATTTGCGTTCCCTTTTTCCAACACCATATCGAAATGGTCCGTTGCTTTTTCCATCATGATGTTGAATCCGTTCACCACACCTTTCACCTGAAAATGATCTGCCACCAGATTGATGGCAAGATAGGTTGTGGCCAGTCCACCCAGCACCAGGAAGAACACTTGCACCACATCGGTATACCCGATCACCTTCATTCCACCCAGGGTGATGATGATGGCGAAGATGGCCAGGAAGATCATGCACGCAAAAAAGTTGAATCCTGAAATGGTACTCACCGCTAATGCACCGAGGTAGAGGATCGATGTGAGGTTGACCACCACATAGAGCAATAACCAAAAGATGGCCATGATCATACTTACAGACTCACTATACCGCCGCGTCAGGAACTGCGGCATCGTATAGATATGATTCTTCAGATAGATCGGCATGAAAAATACCGCAACAATCAATAAGGTTGCAGCCGCCATCCATTCATAGGTGGCGATGGCCATCCCTATTTTAAAGCCGGAGCCACTCATCCCAATGAACTGCTCTGCAGAAATATTGGAAGCAATCAGGGACGCACCAATGGCCCACCAGGTAAGGGTTCCCTCAGCGAGGAAGAAATCCTGCGGACCGGTCTCCGCTTTTTTCTTTCGATGATAGATCCAATATCCATACAAACTGACAACCAGAAAGTAAAACAGAAATACGGCAAGGTCGCTGTTAGTGAGTTGAGGCATGATAGAAATTCAAAAGTCAAAAAAGATATGCATTTTTTCATTACCGGACGCCAAAGGCGAATATGGTAGTGCTCTGGAATGTTTCGCCGGGCTTCAATACGGTTGAAGGAAACGCAGGCTGGTTGGGGGAATCAGGGAAATGCTGTGTCTCCAGGCAGAAGCCACTGCGATGTCCATACACCGCTCCTTTCCCTTTCTCTGATCCATTCAAAAAGTTGCCGGTATAAAATTGAACCCCAGGCTCTGTGGTGAGTACTTCTAATGTTCTGCCAGAAACGGGTGCAACAACTTTTGCAGCCAAGCGCAATGCGCCATTCCCGGACGCAAGTACAAAGTTATGGTCGTAGCCCAGCCCATACCGGATCTGAATATCAGAAGTATCGTTGATTCTTGCGCCAATTTTAACTGGCTGCGTAAAATCAAAAGCGGTTCCCGCCACTTTCTTTTGTTCGCCGGTAGGGATCAAGGTGCTGTCAACCGGCGTAAATGCCTTTGCATTGATCATGATCTCATGATTAAGGATGTCCCCTTTTCCCTGCCCTTCCAAATTAAAGTAGCTATGATTGGCAAGGTTCAACACCGTGGCCTTATCTGTACTAGCGCCATATTGCAATTGCAAACGATTCTCATTGCTGTCTAAACGGTAGGTGAGCGTTACCGTTAGTTTGCCGGGATAGCCTTCTTCCCCATCGGCACTCACAAATGTGAAGGTGACGTTGTTGCCGTCCTGAACAGCATCCCACACTTGCTTATCAAATCCTCTCACACCACCATGCAAACTGTTCACGCCGTTATTGGCAGCAAGCGCATATACTTTCCCGTCCAGGGTAAACTTCGCCTGTGCGATCCTGTTAGCATATCTTCCTGCCACACATCCGAAATATGATTTCCCATTGACATAGCCCTGCACACTGTCGTATCCCAACACCACATCCTCCGCCACGCCTTGCTTATCCGGCACTTTGAGGGCAACGATGCTGGCGCCGTAGTTGGTGAGTTGCACTTCCATCCCTTTACTGTTCTTCAGCGTGAACAACTTCACTTGTTTACCATCAACAGTGGCGTCAAAGGGACTTGCGGCAGAAACAGCATCCATCTTTTTTTCTTCTTTATGGTTCAAAAAACAGGACGATAGTCCGGCTAACATGATCATGGCTAAAGCAATGCGCATCGTATATAAGTATTTATGAGCGTTGAATAATTTCTCTTGCACCGTCACCCGTCACTACCTCGTGTAACTGCATCCTCCTGCCCGTGCGTTGGTGATAGATTGGGCCGATGGCTGCTGCTAATCTGCTGACAGCATCTTTATGAACCAGGCTGATGGTGCAACCACCGAAACCACCGCCCATCATCCGGCTGCCGAGTACCGCGGGGTCATCCCTGACGAGATCAACCAGGAGATCCAGTTCCGGGCAAGACACTTCGTACAGATGCTGCAATCCTTCATGGGATGCAAAAAGATACTCACCTGCTGCGGCCAGGTTCCCGGACTGAAGTGCGGTACATGTATCCAGTACTCGTTGGTTCTCCGCCACCACATAAGCACAGCGCTTGTAAATCAATGGTGCCATCTGCCCTTTGTATTCATCCAGCATTTCCATACTCACGTCCCTCAGACTCCGTACCGATGGATATTTTTTTGCGATCATCGCAGCCCCTTCTTCGCATTGCTGCCGCCGAAGGTTATACTCCGATGAAGCGAGGGAATGCTTCACGCCGGTGTCCATCAAAATGATCCGATGATCGCCCAGTTCAAGCGGAAAGTAATCACAGCTAAGATCCCTGCAATCAATCCGCATCACATGATCCTTACGGCCATGGATACTCGCAAACATGTCCATGATGCCGCATTGCAAGCCGATGAACTGGTTCTCTGCACGCTGCGCGATCCTGGCCAGCTCCATGGGTGGTAATCCTGCACCTGTGATGGTGTTCAGGGCCACGGCCATGACAGACTCCAGGGCCGCAGACGAGGAAAGACCGGCACCGATGGGCACATCAGAACTCAATACCGCATGAAATGGGGGTACCGTTATGTCTAATTTCACGAACTGATCAACCACACCCAGGAGATAGTTGACCCAGGTTTTGGCATGCGGTGTGATGTTGGAGAAATCAATCTCTGCAGAACTCGAAAAATCTGCGGAGATCCATCGGCCCAATTCTTTTTCAGCAGGACCTATGGCCAGCCAGGCTGATGCGTTTATAGCTGCGGGTAACACATAACCCTCGTTATAATCTGTGTGTTCTCCAATGAGGTTAATTCTTCCGGGTGCGGCAAACACCCGTGGCTGACGTCCGAATTCCTTTTGAAAAATGGCACTGACTTTCTGGGCGCAGGAAGAGACCTGATTCATTGCCTACAAGCTAGGCAAAAAAATTAAATGACCATCAGGCTACAGCCCCGGATATCGGAATGATCCACCCGGCCGGTGACTTCAAATGAACCATCCGGATACAGGACGCCCGCGTCTTCTGTAGCGATGAACGCACAGGAGTCGAGATTGGCGAGATCGATCACATTGATGATCCCTCTGGATGGCGTTTCGCCTGCTGTGCGAACTTCCATCGGATCATCATCGTCTCTCAAAAGAATCCGCATGGTATCCGCTGGTTTGAAAATCCCGCGTCCATCGGAATAGCCCTGCGATAAGAGTTCCGTCATGCCATATTCCGAGTGTATCGCGGGCACCTGAAATGCGTTGGTCAGTAAGGCATGCACCTGGTCCCTCGTCATTTCTTCCCTTCGGCCTTTCATGCCGCCGGTTTCCATGAGGATGGTATGTTTGAGTGGCATGGGAAATTGATCCGCAAAATCAAGCAATGCAAAGGTGACGCCGATGAGCAGCGTCTTTTGCTGGCGCGCTTCCAGTTGTTGGAGGGTGTCCTTTAGCCTGGTGTGTTCATAGAGGTAGAAACCACTCTCGGGCACTTTTGAATGTTGAACAAGTTCATCAACCATCATCACCAGGGAGGAATGCTGCCGTTCCAGGTAGGATGGCAACAGACCGATGATGGCATAGCCGGCGGGGTCTCCATAAAATTTTCGAAAACCCTGCATAAAGCTTTGCCGATACAAATGCATATCCGCCACGTAATGCCTGCTGTTGGTCATCCCTGTGGTGCCGCTGCTTTCAAACCATTGGGGGGGAAGCGCGTCACCACAGATCACCGCATGGTTCTTGAAAAACCTGATGGGAAGGAAGGGAATGGCTTCCAATTGGTTGACAAACTGTGGATTAACACCCAGCAAGTCAACATATTCCCTGTACAGACTGTTGTGCTCATATTGGTACCGGAAAACCTGCAAGGCAAGATCCTGGTAGTTGGAAATGTTAAAAATGGCCGTACGTAGGTTATTCAAGCGGGAACCTTTATTTTTGAATGGTTAATTGGAATGGATGAAGACATACCTGATCATTGGTATTTTGGTGCTCACCGCATTTTCCTGTGGCAAAGATAAAATTGAAAACCGTCCCAGACTCACACTTAATTCCGTGAGTTCTACAACGGTGCCCAAAGGCTTTGACCTGCAGGTGAAAATGAGGCTTACAGATAAGCAGGGTGATTTCTATGATACCATCTGGGTACGGAAAATCACCACCCGTTGTCCGTCTTCTAATTTTGCGGACTCCCTCTTGTATCGTGTTCCTAATGATTTGCCCCGGACCAACAATTTTGACGGTGAGTTGATCGTAACTTTCCAGTATGCCGTGGCATTACAACCCCGCTGCCCCCGTCCCGATACTGCGGTCTTCAGCATCTGGATGAAGGACAAAGAAGGAAATAAAAGTGATACCGTACGAACCGAACCCATCATCATACTTCGTTAACCAATCCCCTGGAGATCACCTTCAGGATTCTCACTTACAGCAACCTGTTTATTGCCGTTTGCGCTACCCTGATGACCTGGGAGACGCAGCAGTTGTTTTTTACGGTTGACCTTCGCCTGCTCAGCTTTGTGTTTTTTGCCACACTCGCTACTTACTTTTTCCATGGTATCGTTAACACGGTGTACTCACCTGAATCATCGCAACACGCATGGAACCATCGGAACAAGCGTTGGATATTTCTTGCATTGATCCTGGCTTTGGCAGCTACGATATATGTTGGATGGAATTTCCGGCATAAGCCGCTCCCCTTTGCAGCCGTGGCGCTTGCTGCTTTCCTCTATACAGCGCCAAATCTTCCCTGGAAAATGTTCCGGTTTCTGCAAACCTTTGCCATTGGAAAAACGGTGTACCTGGCAATGGTGTGGACCATTGTTACCACGATGTTGCCCATGTGGCTCAGCGGAATGGAGCCTCCGGAACTGTTTTGGTGGTTTCTCGGACATCGGTTCTTCTTGCTGCTGGCTATCTGCATTTTGTTTGACCAACGGGATCTCCACGTTGATCAGCAAAAAGGCGTGAGATCCATGGCTACGATGACCCATGAAGATACACTGGGTTGGATTTTCTACATGAGTCTGTTGCTGGCAGGAACAATGGGATTCGGGATGCAAAATTCGCTGATCAATCCCTGGCTGATCCCTGTACTGCTGCTGCTTCCACAGTTCAGGAAAAAACCCACACAAAAGCATGATGCATACTATAGCCTGTTTCTGGACGGGATGATGACATTTACGGCACTGTTACACGCTTTGCTGACTTTTGCTATTTTTCGCTAACTTAGACTTTCGGAAATATCAACTATGGCAAAGAAAACCAAAGAAAAATCCGTAAAGAAAGAGAAGAAAGGGAGTAAAAAAATCATGACAGATAAAGCCTATGATTTTTTGAATGCCTACATCAATAATCCTTCACCTACCGGATTCGAATATCCCGGACAGAAAGTATGGCTCGATTACATCACACCATATGTTGACACTACTTTTACCGATCCCTATGGTTCGGCTGCAGGTGTCATCAATCCCGATGCCCCTTTTAAAGTGGTCATTGAGGCGCATGCCGATGAGATCAGCTGGTTTGTAAATTACATCACCCCTGAAGGACTTATTTATGTGAAGAGAAACGGAGGGGTTGACCATATGATTGCCCCCGGAAAACGCGTGCTGATTCACGGGAAAAAGGGCATTGTAAAGGCCGTGTTTGGCTGGCCCGCGATACATACCAGGCTGTCTGGCGAGAAAGAAACCAACCCGAAAGTGGAAAACCTCTGCCTGGATACAGGAGGACGAACCAAAAAAGAAGTGGAAGATCTCGGAATCACCGTTGGCTCTGTAGCCACCTATGAAGAAGGGTTCGATGAGTTGGCTTATGGGTATTTGATTGGCCGGGCGTTCGACAATCGCATTGGTGGATTCATGATTGCCGAGGTGGCTAGGTTGCTGAAAGAAAACAATAAAAAATTACCGTACGGGCTATATATTGTAAACGCAGTACAGGAAGAAATTGGTTTGAGAGGTGCAGAAATGATGGCTAGAAGAATTAAGCCTAATGTGGCCATCATTACGGACGTTACCCACGATACCACCACTCCGATGCTGAACAAGGCCATCGAAGGAGACTGCGCCTGTGGTAAAGGTCCTTCCCTGGCATTTGGGCCAGCAGTGCACAATAAATTGTTGGCATTGGTACAGGAAGTAGCCGAAAAATCAGCCATACCGGTGCAGCTTCGTACGGTGAGCCGAAGTACGGGAACAGATACAGACTCTTTCGCGTATGCCAATGATGGCTGCCCATCTGTATTAATTTCGATTCCGCTTCGGTACATGCATACCACGGTGGAAATGCTGCATAAAGACGATATCGAAAACACGATAAGGCTGATGTACGAAACTCTCCTGGCACTTACCCCAAAAACCAATCTAAGTTATTTTGCGTAAAAGCTGGCCGATAATAGCCCTACTTGCTTTTTTTGTATTGAATGGTTTAAATGGATACACCGATCTTATAAGGTTTCAGGAACTATTTATTCTTATTGCCTACGTATTTGTTATTGCCGTTGTTGTTTACCTGATCAGTTGGATGATCTTCAGAAGGGAAAACGGAAGAAGAACTTTGTTTTCCATTTTACTCTTTCTTGTTGTTCTTTTTGGGAAATCCGCGTTTATATTGGTCAAAACATACCTTTTTTCAGGATTGTCGGCCTCAGTTTTTCTGTCAGTAACCTTATTGTTAGTGATTTTAGCTGGATGGTGGATGAATAAAGGATCGAATGAAGCATCGGAGAAATTACTTCGCTATTTTTCCCTGCTTTTTATTGTACTGGTGAGTTACGAAGTAGTAGTTTGGACGATGGGAGTGGTGACGCATCGGGCTCCCATAAATATCATTTCATTCCATCAACCCGCAACGCGCGCATGGAATGGAAAATCGAAACCCAATGTTTATGTTTGGCTTCTTGATGAGTATCAAGGCAACAATGGCTTAAAAGAGCTGACTGGTTTTAGCAACGGCCATCATATCCAATATCTAAAAGATCAGGGGTTTTGGGTACCCGAAGCTCCGTATTCGTCTTACTGGGCTACAGTTTATTCTCTTCCGTCCTTGTTCAGTATGGATACTCTTGACTTCAGAGGCGGAAACACCTCGCTGGATGAACGAAAAACAATCTCGGCCAGTATGGGATTACAGAAACACAACACAGTTGTTTCTTATTTTCAGTCAAATAATTATGAAATACTTACGCATTCCAAGTTTGATTTGCCGGGAAATCCACATACGGGGGAAACTTTGATGCCCTTTAAATGGTTACACTTTCAAACGATGAAGACCCGCCCGGGGT
>JBEISY010000014.1:0-13470 GCA_040375175.1 Chitinophagaceae bacterium | reverse complement strand
CGCATGCGGATTGAGTCCGAGTACGGCGATCCTTGGTTTGTCGATCCCAAAATCCCTACGCAGGCTGTCTTTCATCAACCTGAGTTTAGAGATGATCTTTTCCTTAGTGATATGTTTGGATACTTCACTCACGGGTACATGCTCGGTTACCAGGCCTACGCGCATATTGGCCGCCACCATGAACATCAGTACATCCTTTGCTTCAAAATATTGTTGCAGGAAGGGCGTATGTCCTGTAAATGGGAACTGGTCAGACTGCACATTTTTTTTATGGATCGGCGATGTAACCAGTGCCTGTATTTTATTTTCTTTCAAAGCTTCGGCCGCTGCCATAAGGGACATCACTGCATATTTTCCACCGGTTTCATTCAGGGTGCCGGGCGTGATCGCTACTTCGTCTTCCCATACGGAGAAGATATTCAGCTGTTTATGGTTGAGTTTGGCGAATTCCTTGATGATATTGGCACTCAGGTTATGTTCCGGCAATCCTTTTCGATAAAAGTTGATCGCTTTGTTAGACGCAAATACAACGGGTGTGCAGAATTCCAGGATCCGTTGGTCAGAAAAAGTCTTGATGATGCATTCAATACCGATGCCATTCAGATCACCCGAGGTAATGCCAATGACAGGTTTGTTGAGTGTTGGAATCATAATCACTTGAATGAGCCGGTAAAGATATTACTTTTGGGCACCAATGTATACCTTAAAAAAATCCCTCGGCCAGCATTTTCTCAAGGATGAGAACATCTCGAAAGAGATCGTGGCTTCTTTGGAGGCGCTTTCATTCAGCCAGTTGCTGGAAGTGGGACCGGGAGGAGGTGCCATCACGAAATACCTGCTGGCATTGCCGGAGATCTCCTTCAAAGCCGTTGAACTGGATGAAGAGAAGATCGCTTTCCTGGAGAAGACTTATCCTGAGATCAGGGGGAAAATCATCACGGGCAGCATCCTGGAGGTTGTCGAGCCTTTTGAGGGACCGTTTGTGGTGATCGGGAATTTTCCCTACAACATTTCCTCGCAGATCATGTTTAAACTATTGGAGTGGAAGGACGATGTGCAAGGGATGGTGGGGATGTTCCAGAAAGAAGTGGCGCAGCGCATCGCGGCGCCTCCTGGCAACAAAGATTATGGTATCCTGAGTGTTTTGGTGCAGGCATACTTTGAAGTGAGTTATCTCTTTGACGTCAATGAGTCATGTTTTACCCCCCCGCCGAAAGTGAAAAGCGGCGTCATCCGCATGGTAAATGCCAACAATCCCTGGCAGATCAAGAATCAGAAGAAGTTTTTCAGTTTAGTGAAAGCGGCTTTCGGGCAGCGCCGCAAGCAACTGCGCAATCCGCTGAAGCCTTACTTCCCTGCTGAAGTACTTCAGGATGCCATCTTCACCAAACGGGCAGAGGACTTGTCCGTGGAGGATTATGTACAACTTTTGAACCGCATGATATGAAGAAGGTAATGATCACGGCAAAGGCCCATCCTGTGCTGGCGCAGCGGTTAGGTGAGGCAGGTTACGAGGTGATGAATGTTCCTGCCATCACCTATGAGGAACTATTGAAGACGGTGGCCGATGTGGAGGGTCTGGTTGTTACCACTAGACTGAAGATCGATAAAAGCCTGATTGATGCGGCCAGCTCACTAAAGTGGATCGGCAGGTTGGGCAGCGGACTTGAGTTGATCGATGTTAGTTATGCTCATTCAAAAGGCATTCAGTGCGAAAGCAGTCCGGAGGGTAATCGCAATGCCGTTGCGGAACATGCCCTGGGCCTTCTGCTTGGGTTGATGAACCGGATCTGTTCCTCCTATGAAGAAGTAAAGCATGGCGAATGGATCAGGGATGCCAACCGGGCCGATGAACTTTTCGGTAAAACGGTGGGCATCATTGGCTATGGCCACACCGGAAGCGCTTTTGCGAGATTACTTGCTCCTTTTCAGGTGACGGTGCTGGCATATGATAAATACAAGTTTGGGTTTGCGAAAGACTACGTCCGTGAGGCATCCCTGGAGCAGATTAGTAAATATGCCGATGTGGTTAGTTTTCACCTGCCCCTTACGTCAAATACCCTGCACCTGGCCAATGATGCATTCTTTGCATCTCTGCAGACGCGTCCCTATATCCTCAACACTTCGCGGGGAAAGGTGATAGACACCGCCGCACTGATCCGTGCGTTACAGGCAGGTCAGCTCAGGGGTGTTGGGCTCGATGTTTTGGAGAATGAAAAGCTCGAGACATTGAATGATATGGAACGCACACAATTGGACTTCTTAAAGTGCGATCCCAAAGTTATCCTTACGCCACACATCGCAGGATACAGCCATGAGTCTTTTGAAAAGATGGCTACCGTTTTATTATCAAAACTCAAGATTGCCTGATTGTGGTCATTTCCTGGTTGTAAAGCCGGTTCTTTCCGCTTTCGCTTACTATCTTTATCCGGAAGAGAATTGATTAACCTTTCAACCGGACAGTATGCGGTTCATCACCAACTGCTTTTTACCTATTGCCATTTGCGCGACACTTACCTAAACTTTTAAACAGAAATAAAAAACAATGAAACAAACAATTCTCGCCGCCATGGCCATTGCAGTCCTGGCTTCCTGCAGCAGCAACACTGATAGAAAAGAAGTAAAGACGGATTCGCTGGCGTCAACACCGGTGGCAGCCGAAACACCGAAGATTCAGTATCCTTACACGGCTACCTATTCCTCTGATTTTTCCATGGGCAACCCGGAATATACCAAGGTGGTGCTGGATATGTACAAGGCCCTGGAGGAAAACAGGATCGATGACATGGGCCAGTATCTCGATGATACGGTTCATCGGTACAACTATGCAGCGGCGCATTACAACCTGCCCAAGGCAGTTATGCTTGAACAGCTAAAAAAGTTCAGGGGTCAATTTAAAGAGTTCTCTGAGACGCCCCTCGCCTTCATGGCCGTGAAGTCAAATGATAAAAATGAAGACTGGGTACTGACCTGGGTTAAAGAGAAGGTGGTTTACCAAAATGGTAAAGTAGATTCCACCACATACCAGGAGAATTGGCGCTTTAAAGACGGCAAGATCTACATGCACGATTCTTATGCCAAATTCAGGCAGTAAAAAGCCGGATCAAGGCCGTCAGCCCCGGATTTAAGGCTGTCTTCTTGGTTTTTTCCATTGAATTATTTATCTTAATTTTGCGTAGCAACGCTTCAGGCTCCCTGAGGCGTTGTTATTTTTTTGTTCAACGACTGCAAAACGAGGAATTATGAGTGAGATATTATATGTGACGCGGGAAACGCTTGATCTCATGAAGGCGGATTTACAACGATTGAAAACGGTTGACCGTCCTGCTGCTTCACGTGCCATTGCCGAAGCCCGGGAGAAGGGCGATCTTAAAGAGAACGCCGAGTACGATGCTGCCAAAGAAGCACAAGGCCTTCTGGAAGCCAGGATCAAGAAATTTGAAAGCGATCTTGCCAATTGCCGGATCCTGGATGCAGATAACATCGATACCAGTAAAGTGTCTATCCTCACAAGGGTGAAGATCACTAACCTGGCCACTAAAAAATCCATGACCTACCAGATCGTTTCTGAAAAAGAGGCCGACCTGAAAGTGGGTAAGATCTCTGTAACATCACCCATTGGAAGAGGACTGCTCGGCAAGAAGATCGGGGATGTAGCGGAAGTAACCGCGCCCAATGGGTTGATTAAATTTCAGGTAGACGACATCAGTTTATGAGCAGCATATTCAGCAGGATCATTAGCGGGGAGATTCCATCTTATAAGATAGCTGAGAACGATAAATTCTTTGCTTTTCTGGATATCATGCCGTTGGTGCCGGGACATACCCTTGTGGTGCCAAAGGCTGAAACCGATAAATTGTTTGACATGCCAGCGGATCATCTCGCGGAGATGCTCTTGTTTGCGCAACCGATCGCCAGGGCTATTGAGGCCTCTTTTGAATGTAAGCGATGCGGAATTGCGGTGATTGGCCTTGAAGTGCCACATGCCCATATGCATCTGGTGCCGATCAATACAGCAGACGATCTTAATTTTACCAGACCCAAGCTGAAGATCTCTGCCGAAGAGATGGAAGCTTGTCGTGTAAAGATCCTTTCGCATGTCTGAGAAGACAAATACCAAATCTCCGTTACCGATTACGATCACCATTTACCTGCTCGCAGCAGCCGGTTTGTTCAATATCATCTATTCATTTACCGGAGTGTACGCGCCATACGGATTGTTTTATCCAGCGGTGAATATGCTCTTGACCGTAGGGATATTTGCTTCTTTTGCAGGATTGGCCAATATGGAGAAATGGGGATTGTACCTATTCTTCGTGATGCTGGCCATCAAATTTGGGGTTGATCTTTATACAGGCGCATTTTCCTATTGGAACCTATTGCTTCTGGTGCCTGCCGGATTGTTCCTTGCGTTCTTCCGAAAGTTTAAGTAGTTGGTTATTTGCGAATACGATCCGCATTTTTACGGATAAAGTCTTCCCAATTATTGGCTTTCCCTCCTTTTGATTCAAGGGCGGGATTGGAGTTGAAGTGATGACAGACTGCTACGGCCAGTGCATCGGAAGCATCAAAAACGTGGCCCCCCACCGCGGGTAGGGTGAGAATGGATTGCAGCATTTTCCATACCTGTTCTTTGTTGGCGTTGCCGTTTCCGGTAATGGATTGCTTTACTTTTCTCGGGGAATACTCGGTTACAGGAATTCCTGCCTGCATGGCCATTGCGATGGCGATGCCCTGCGCACGTCCCAGCTTCAACATGCTTTGTACATTCTTTCCGTAAAACGGTGCTTCGATGGCCAGCTCCTGTGGTTTGAACTGCCGGATCAGGTCCTGCATGAGCTGATGAATTTTCTGCAGGCGATGAAACATGTCCTTGCCGGAAAGCTTCACTGCATCCATGGTGGTCATTCCCACCTTGTTACCGTTGATACAGATCACACTGTATCCCATCACTACTGTGCCGGGGTCAATGCCAAGGATTATTTTCTGGGAATGTGACAAGAGAATGTAATTTTGGAGAAAGACGCTGCTGGGCAAAAGTATCAAAATATTCCTCAACTACTTTCTGGGGCCGCTCATCTTTGTTTGGCTGGTGTATTCAATGGTCAAGCAGATCAGACAGCAGCCGGATCTCGATACACATTTGGTTTATATTCGTGAGGCTGCATACGGTGCGCAGCGATGGAAGTTCTGGCTTGTATTTGTGCTCATGTTGATCAATTGGGGTATTGAAGCCAGAAAATGGCAGTTGCTGTTGTTGCCCATTCAGAAAATGCCCTTTCTCCGTGCCTTTAAGGCCACATTAACGGGTGTGTCATTCGCCATGAATACGCCCAACAGGATAGGAGAATATGGCGGCCGCATGTTGTTTGTGGATGAAGGCAATAGATTGAAGTCCGTTTCGCTTACGATTGCCGGTAGTTTTAGTCAACTCATCGTTACCCTTATCCTCGGCGTTACCGGTCTGTATGTCCTCTCGGATGATTTGATGCAGAAAGAGCAACTCAGCGGATTGGCGATCTGGTTCAAATCCATCCGATGGATGCTGGTGATCATTACCCTGGTTTGCCTGCTAATCTACTTCAGGATCAGCTGGATTATCAAAGGCATAGAACGATTACCTGGTGTTACAAGGTTTGTGCAGCATATAGCCGTGATGGAAGAACTGTCTGTTACTCTTTTGTTAAGAGTGCTTTCCTTGTCGCTCCTGCGTTTCATCGTGTTCACGATTCAATATAACTTGTTGCTGCAGGTACTACATGTAGGCGTTGACGTTTGGGTAGGTTTTTGGTTGGTATCCGTGTTATTTCTCTGCCTGGCGATATGGCCAACCATAGCCATCCTGGAATTGGGTTTACGATGGGAGTACAGCCTGTTCCTGTTTAGTTTATACAGCTCCAATACGGTAGGGATCTATGCGGTGGCCACAGCCATCTGGCTCATTAACCTGGTAGTTCCGGCCATGGCGGGTTCGCTGTTCCTCCTCGGATTACGTATATTTAAAAAGGAAAAAACACCTGATCCTCCACCCCGTTGAAAACGAAAGCACTTGTTATGAAGAAATCCCTCATCGTCATCCTGTTGATGCTGGTCACGAGATCCACCAGTGCGGGTGACGATTTTTGTGGTATTGTGAACACAACCTTTCTCAACGGAGAACGGATCACCTTCAAGGTTTTTTACAGCGTCATCGGCTTGTATGTTGACGCAGGAACAGCTTATGTGCAAGTTGGCACGGAGAAGCTGAACAATCATATTACTTATCACATCATTGCTGATGGGTATAGCAACCCAACCTATGACTGGATCTTCAAAGTGAGGGACCGATATGAATCCTATATCGATACCCAGTCCCTCAAACCTTATAAGTTTGTGCGGAACATTGATGAAGGGGGATACAAAAAGAAAGAGAATGTCACCTTCAACCATGAAGCAAAAACGGCATCCACCGAGAAAGGAAAGGTACCCATTCCAACTTGCGTGCAGGATGTGATCAGTGCGGTGTTTTATGCAAGGAATATTGACTATAACAAATACAAGGTGAATGATAAAATTCCTTTCTCGATGTTCATAGACGATGAAGTGTATCAGCTCACCATCCGTTATCTCGGAAAAGAGACGGTTAAAACGAAGTACGGCAAGTTCAATGCCATCAAGATCAAACCCCTTCTGATCAAAGGAAGTATGTTTGAAGGCGGTGAAAAAATGAATATCTGGATCTCAGATGACCGTAACCACATTCCGCTTCGTGTGGAAAGTCCAATCACTGTTGGAAGTGTGAAAGTGGATATGATGGGATTCAGTAGCCTACGGCATCCATTGGCGTCAAAGGTCAGTACCAGATTCTAGTTCGCAGGTCGCAGGTCGCAAAGGTCGCATTGTCACATTACCGCATTTCCAAACTGTCAAATTTCTCCTTGACCCGTATTCCTTTTTCGGTTCTTTCTAACGTGCAGCAAACAATAGTAGGATCGTGTTCAAACATGAGCACATAATTGTTGTCTGCAGCTTCTTCGAGAAAATCCCTTTTCTCTTCCAATGTCTTCAACGGGAACATATCGTAGGCCATTACATAAGGCAAGGGCACGTGTGCCGCTGCAGGAAGAAGGTCAGCCATGTATACATAGGTTCTGCCATTGTAATTGATCTGTGGGAGCATCATGGCATCTGTATGCCCAAAGGCGAAACGAATGGAAATGTTTTTAGTGAATGGTGTAAGCCCTTTTTCATTTACCTCGATCATATGCAGTTGGCCTGAGGCCTGGATGGGAAGGATATTCTCTTTCAGGAAGGACGCTTTTTCCCTTGCATTGGGTTCTGTGGCCCATTTCCAGTGCCGCGCATTGCTCCAGTATTTAGCATTCGGAAATGCGGTCACCAGCTCACCATCTTTGCGAATGATGGAACCCCCACAATGATCAAAATGCAGATGCGTAAGAATTACATCTGTGATATCTTCATTTTTCACACCCAGTGCAGCCAGTGATTTACCCAGGCTATCGTCTCCATTCAGGTGATAATGCGAGAAGAATTTCTCATCCTGTTTATTGCCGATTCCATTATCTACCAGGATCAATCGGTCCTCGTCTTCAATCAGCAGGCAACGCATGGACCAGTTGCAAAGGTTATGGTCGTCAGCAGGATTGAGTTTGTTCCAGATGGATTTCGGAACCACACCAAACATGGCGCCGCCATCCAGTTTAAAATTGCCGGTATTGATGGGATATAGTTTCATACGATTGCAATATCAGGAATATCCTTCACTTGGATGAATATGATACAACCGAAAGGTATAGGAAGAGCAGGCGGTTTTTGTGTCCGATTTCTACCTTTATCACCTGATGAATTGCAAATCATTGGCCATACATTTTTTCCTGATCCTGGTGCTGCCATCGGTGTCCCTTGCGCAAAAGACATTCAAGGGACGCGTCACAGACGCGCAAACAGGAAGCAGCCTGGCCTATGCCACCATCGCCCTCGCTAAGCAGAATACCGGTGTGAACGCCAGGCAGGATGGGTCTTTCACCCTGAATAGCCAATGGTCTACAGACGACACCCTCATTGTTTCCTGTGTTGGCTACAAGACTTTACAATTGCCGATTGCGCAACTGGATTCTACCCTTAACCTCGTGTTGAGCCGGGTTGAAAAAATCCTGAAACCTGTAGTGGTAAAAACCTCCTGGCGATATGAAGACCTCGGGTCCTTCAAGGTTAAACCGAAACATTTTTTTACCACTCTCGGCAACCAATACCAGGTGGCAAGAAAACTTACAGCAGCGAAGCCTGAAACCTGGCTCCAATCGGTGACCATTGCGGTAGATGGCAAGAAAAATCCATCGATGTTCATGGTGCGGGTATATGATGTTCATCCTCACCAGCCCGGACCAGGGCCGGAGTTAACAGATTCCGCCATTTTGGTCAAGAGTAAGTCGGGAAATATCCAAGTTGATCTATCGGCCTACCTCATCTACCTGCCAAACAAAGATTTTTATGTGTCGGTGGAATGGATACAGACAGACGAAAACGAAGACTGGCGCACCACCACCATGAATGGAAAGGATACCACGAGAATGTACTACAAACCGTATATCAGTATCACCAGCAATAATCCCGAAAACAAGCAGGATATCTGGGGACTTTTTTACTCCGGTAAATGGGAACCGATTAAGGAATCCTATACCCTTGGTATTGCCATTGCTGCAAGCATCCGATATTGACCAGGCTTGATATTTATTCCCCGGCGAGCGAAGGTGTGCTACCCGCTTTCTTGCTTCTTCTCAATGTGATGATCAGCATCACCAATCCTATCGCAAAAAACGTCATGCAGGAAAGCACACTCGTCCTTTGGGATTTGGTGATCTCTGTGAGGTAACCAAAAAGAAATAGGCCGATGACGATCCCGATTTTTTCCGAAACATCGAAAAAGCTGAAATACGATGCCGTGTCCTTGGTGACGGGCATCAGCTTGGCATAGGTAGACCGGCTCAGGGCCTGAATGCCTCCCATCACAAAACCGATGAGGGATGCGAGAAGATAGAATCCATTTACATCCCCTGACTTAGTGGTATAACCCAGATAACAAAGGAAGATCCAGAACACAACGCAGAGCATGATCGCCGGAATATTCCCGAGCTTACCGGATAACATCGCAATAAAATATGCACCCGGAATAGCGATGAGCTGGATCAACAGGATAGCGATGATCAGGTTCTGTTGTGGGATGGCGAGTTCGCTGCTGGCATATAGTGAAGCGGCCAGCATCACCGTTTGCACGCCCATATTGTAAAAGAAGTATGCACCAAGGAAACTCTTCAGCACGCGTAAGTTTTTCAATTCATTCCAGACCTTACCGAGTTCTTTGTAACCGCTGGACAACAGGTTGTGTTTTTCACCAGACTCAGCAGCAGGCGCATTGGCGGGTAGTTTAGCCAAAGCACGACTTCCAAATCCAAACCACCAGAAGCCTACCATCAGGAAGGAGATCTGCGAAGCCAGGCCCCCATCGATCCCAAACATATCACCCTTCAGCACCAACACGAGGCTTACCAATTGCAACAACACACTGCCGATATAACCCATCGAATATCCGCGGGCACTGATCTTGTCGCGGTCTTCCGGCGCAGCAATCTCGGGGAGGTATGAATTGTAGAATACAATGCTTGACCAGTATCCAACACATGCCAGCACGGTACAAGTCAGACCGAGCCAAAGATTGTTTTTGCCATAGAAGAACAACATAGAGCAGGAGATGGATCCGAGAGTCATGAAGAACCGCAGGAATTTTTTCTTGGTGCCCCGGTAATCAGCAATGGAAGACAACAACGGAGACATCAATGCTACGATCAGGAAGGCAAATGATAGTGTATAGTTATATAGTGCGGTATTCTGGAAATTAAATCCCAGGAAATGCACCATGTCAACGGTATTGGTGTTGCCATCTCCGGTCATGCTATCATAATACGCGGGAAATATGGTGGACGTGATCACCAGGTTGTATACTGAATTGGCCCAGTCGTACATGGTCCAGGCACGAACAACATTTTTCGGTGCGGTAGTGTTTGTGGTAGTCAATCTTCAATAATTAAAGTGTCAAAAGTCAAAAAAAGGTATCCAAAATTTTTGACTTTTAACTTTTGATTTTTGACTTCTATAACTTTCCTGCTGCAATCAGGATAAACAAAACGATCCCCAGGATGATCCGGTAGATGCCAAAGATCCTGAATCCATTTTTCTGCAGGTAGCTGATGAAAAATTTAATTGCGAGGATGGCTACGATAAATGCAACAACGCAGCCGATGAGTAGGGTGCTTAGGTTGCCGGTATTGAGGACTTCAGGGCTGTCATGGTAAACATCCCATAAACTTTTGACTGTTGCAGCCATCATGGTAGGTACGGCGAGGAAAAAAGAAAATTCCGCGGCGGCGGAACGGGATAGTTTTTGCTGCATGCCGCCGATGATGGTGGCGGCGCTTCGGCTCAAGCCCGGGAACACAACCGCCAGCACCTGGTAGCCACCGATGGCCAAGGCCTGCTTATTGGTGATGTCTTCCTCACGCAGGGTCTGTGGATTTTTGAACCATCGGTCCACAAACAACAACAGGATACCGCCGAGAAAAAGAATGATGGCAATGATCAATGGTTTTTCCAATACCTCATCGATGTGCTTCTTCAGCAATGCTCCAAAGACCAATGCAGGCAAAATGGCAACAACCAGTTTGATATAGAAAGAAAACGACTTAAAGTCCAGGAATTTTTTCCAGTACAACACCACTACGGAAAGGATGGCGCCAAACTGGATCACGATCTCAAATAGTTTCGTGAACGGGTCCGTATGGATCCCCATAAAGGCGGAGGTGATGGCCATATGCCCCGTGGAGGAGCTGGGTAAAAACTCAGTGATGCCTTCTATAATCGCAATGATGACGGCCTGGATGGTGCTCATGCGCTATCAGGCTTTTGGCCTCTTCATGATGGCGTATACTTCCACCATCAGACCTGCAATGATCAGGATAGGAGCGATGGTGATCCTGCGGAAACTATAGATTTCGTTATCGTTAAATGCCGTAGCGGTATCGCTTTTACCACCTGCCATCAATAACAGGCCCACGAGGATCACGGCCATGCCGATGCCCATCCACAGGTAATTATCTTTCGTAAACAGCTCGTTTTTCTTTTTTTCCATAGCCGCAAGATAGTATTTTTTAGTTCGCAGGTCGCAGGTCGCAAGGTCGCAGATCTGCCGCCTCTGTTAAACCCTCCCCCTAAACCCTCCCCCTAAAGCCTCCCCCTAATAAAGATCGTCCAGCTTCATTTTCAAGTACTTGGTCACGCTGCGGTGGGTACTGAAGAAGGTAATGCCGATGCCCATCACAATAAGGGCGAGGAAAAGCAGCACCATCAGCCCATTATCCCGCAGGGCCTTGATTTCCGGCAGCCACCATAGTTCCACACTATAGACGATCACCAGGATGGCGGCTATGGCCAAAACAGCTGAGAGCAGTCCGTTAATGATCGCTTTTCTGTCAAACGGCTTGGAAATAAACCAACGCGTGGCCCCCACCATCTGCATGGTTTTGATGATGAACCGATGGCTGAACATGGCCAGTTTGATGGTATTATCGATCAAAACAATAGCGATCAGGCTCAGCAGTGCGGCAATAACCAACAGCACCACCTCCACCCGCCGCACCATGGCATTCAGGCTGTTCACCACTGCATCGGGATATTTCACCTCGCTCACGATGAAGAACTTCCGGGCATCCGCCACAATACTGGATAGGCTGTCTTTATTGACGTATACAGGTTTTAGGTAATAATCCACGCTGGCCGGAAGCGGGTTATAGTCCAACACTTTATTCCAGTCTTCATTGTTGTCTCCAATGAATTTCTGCTTGGCCATCTCCTTGGTCACATATTCCACCTTGGTGGCATAGGGCCGTTGTTGGATATAATTGTACAGGGAATCGATCTCTTTCTGCGGACTTCCTTCCCGGATGAATGCGTGCACCTGTACGTTTCCTTTGAAATAATTCTCCAGTTTGCTCGCATTGATCACGATCCAGCCCAGAAGGCCAAGGATAAACAAGACCAGCGCCACGCCGAGGATAGACATGAAATAGCTGGGTTTGCTTCTTTTGAGGGAGGTTTTGCTGATTTCGCTCATGGATAATAGGCGCAAATAGCTATTTGCTAGTAGCTATTAGCGGATGCAATGTAGGCAATTTAGCCCGTTTACGTACCTTTGCAGCCACCAAAACGGGGCCTCTTTCACATAAAATTATGCGTTCTGCATGGCCCTTGGGATGATGTTTATGGAGTATAATTTCAGATCGATCGAACAAAAATGGCAGAAGGCCTGGAGCGAACAGGATGTTTATAAAGTGTCTAACCAATCCGCCAAGCCAAAGTTTTATGTGCTGGATATGTTTCCCTACCCTAGTGGTGCAGGACTGCATGTAGGTCATCCGCTGGGCTATATCGCCAGTGATATTTTTTCAAGGCACAAGCGACTGAAAGGATTCAATGTTTTGCATCCGATGGGGTATGATTCCTTCGGTCTTCCTGCAGAGCAGTACGCCATCGAACATGGGATTCCCCCGGCCGTCTCCACCGCCAACAACATCAATACCTTCAGGGCCCAGCTTGACAGGATCGGATTCTGTTATGATTGGAGCCGGGAAGTACAAACCTCAGATCCATCGTATTACAAATGGACACAGTGGATTTTTCTGCAACTGTTTGACAGCTGGTTCAACCGGAAGACGCAGCGTGCGGAACGCATGGCAACATTGATAAGCCTGTTTGAAACGGGAGGTAATGCTGCACATGAATGCCCGGGTAACAGAAATCTTCGTTTTAGTGCAGCAGATTGGAAAGGATTCAGTGAAAGGGAGAAGCAGGAAGTTCTTATGCAGTACCGCTTGGCCTTTTGTGGCTACGGCGAAGTGAATTGGTGCGAGGCCCTCGGTACAGTCCTCGCCAATGATGAAGTGATCAATGGCGTGAGTGAGCGCGGTGGTTTTCCTGTGGTGCGTAAGAAGCTGCGCCAATGGTACCTGCGGATCACGGAGTATGCAGACAGGCTGATCGCCGGACTGGAAACGGTTGAATTCAGTGACAGCATGAAAGAGATGCAGACCAACTGGATCGGCAAGAGTTATGGTGCGGAGATCGATTTTATGATCGATGGATTTGATCAGTATTTGAAGGTTTATACAACGAGGCCAGATACCATTTTTGGTGTTGATTTCATGGTGGTTGCGCCGGAACATGAGCTGGTGGCAAAGATTACGAGTGCGGACCAGCAAGAAGCGGTAGACGAATATCTTGCTTATGTCAACAGCAGGAGTGAGCGCGAGCGGATGGCGGAGAAAAAGATCACCGGCGTCTTCACCGGCGCATATTGTGTAAATCCATTTGACGGGAAGAAAATTCCGGTGTGGATCTCGGAATATGTGTTGGCGGGCTATG
>JBEISY010000032.1:0-10351 GCA_040375175.1 Chitinophagaceae bacterium | reverse complement strand
GGCTTCCCAGATTCCAGGATTCCAAATCTGTCTTACTGAATGCCCGTATTACTGTATGATTGTTTTCCCGCCACCGCTTTCTCAATAAAATCCTGCACAACCGGCGTGACGGTATATCCTGCAAGCCTAAGCAGATTAATCACTCCTTCTTTACCATAAAGATGCCCCGCCCCTACAGCAAAAAGCGTAGTGTTTTCTTTGATCGCCGTTTCCATCACCGGGATCCAGTTCTTGTTTCTGTTGGAAAGCATGATGTCTTCAAACCCTTTCCACTCCGGTGATTCACTCATCGCATTAGAAAGAGCCCGAAGATCTTCTTTCTTGTAAGCATCCACCATTTGCGCGAACTGTGCTTTTTGTTCCGGCATATTTTTGATCATGTCCAGGATCATTTTCGCTTCTACTGAATCAGGAATTTTATCGAACACCGCCATCTGGTCCTCGATCTTTTCCAACCCACGGATATCTTTCTTTTGCTGCTTCGCCATCGCCACCATGGTTTGCTCGTAGCTCTCGCTGGCTGAGCAGGGAAGGGTTTTGGTATACAAAAGGCTCATCAATGTGATGGGCTTCATTTTATTGACCAACATCATCGGCATGCCCAGTGAGTCTTTCACATACGCGCTCAGATATGTATAGTCCGCCGGCGACATCAGGTCTTTCATGGATTGACCTTTCATCATGCTGGGGGAGGCCATTTTCATCATCATGTTGGGATCATCCATGTCCAGTTCCAGGTAGATGTTCTTCGCCTCACGGAATTTTTCTTTCAAGGTGGCAGAGAACTGAAAATCTTCTTTGCAGATGATGTGAACGGTTCCATACACATAGGAAGGTGAGGCGAGGCCCTTGCCTGAAACCTGCCACAGCAGCGCGTTTTCAATGACCACTTCATCTTTGGCTGGCGCCACTGTTGTGGTTTTTTTCGATGAGCTGCAAGCGAACAAACAAAACAAACATGCGATCAACAATACATTCTTCATAATCAAAGTTTAATTATCCAGCTGCTCGAGCATTTTCTTCAACCGCTCAATCTGGTTGCCGTACAATTTACGGATATACCATTTGTTAAGATAAAACATTCCGATGGTTGAGGTCAGGCAAACTACGGTCAACATGCTTAACGACTTAAACAATGATGTTGTAGCAGATGGACTTGGAAACGTCCGCATACCCTGCGGAAAATGAATTCTGGTGAAAACGTAAAAGAAAATGATCACGATGGGGATCAAAGCCGTTCCTGCTATGAGATAGAACCTCACATATTTCTCCAGGGTATACACCTGCTTCATCAAATTGCTTTTTACTTCGCAAGCCATGCATTCCATTTTGTTCAACAGCCTCCACTTAAAAATAAAATAGACGATGAACATGATCATCATGGCAAGGTAAAGCCAGCCCACTTCCTGGAACCTTCCTTTATACGCGGTCAGGTAGTACACCACAACCACCCCGAAACCTATCAAAACGGCAATCAGTTCCAGGATCAGGTTTCGCTTCATCTTAGCGATGGGACTGTTGGATGGCTTGCCCAACATCTCCCGAAGGGATGGCGTGGGGCTATCCTCCTGTTTTTTCCAGATGTCTTTCCACTGTTCAAGCTCCATGTTGTATGCGTTCAATGTTTTTCTTCAATTTTTCTTTGGCCCGGTTCATCTTGGTGCGCAAAGCACCCTGGTGGATACCCAGGATTACTTCCATTTCTTCATAGCTATGGTCGTCAAGGTAAAGCATTACCAATGCCTTATCGATCTCCGGCAATTCCCGAATGGCCTGATAAAGCAGACTAAGTTGTTCCTCTTTGTGCAGATCAGTCCCGGGATCCATTAGTTCCGGAATGGCGTCATGATCAATGAAAACCAGGGGTGCGGTTTTCTTTCTTAGCCCCGAGATCGCTGTATTCAATGCGATCCTGTACATCCAGGTTGAAAACTGGGATCTTCCTTCAAAGGCGGGCCATGCACGCCACAACTGCACGATGATCTCCTGGAAAAGATCGTCACGTTCATCGCGCCTTTTTGCATACACGCTGCAAATCCTGACAACGATGCCTTTATGCTTTTCAACCAGATCCAGGAACTGCTGCGGATCGTTCATGTAAGAAGTAAGTTGCAGAAAAACTAGGATTGTTACACGCTTAAATTAAAAGGGAGAAGATAAGGGGAGAAGTGTGAAGGCTCTCCTTCCAACTTTTCCCTTTATCTTCTCCCTTTCTGCGTCCTCGCGACCTGCGAACTAAATCAAAGTACTTTATCAACAATCTGGATCAATCCATTCTTCGTTGGAACAGATTTTGAGATTTTTGCACCATTCAGGTTGAGTGCATTGCCAGAAGCGTCTTTCAGGCCGCCTTTAGCGATGTCGTCAGCATTTACCTTACCGGGAAGGATGTGCTTTTTCAGCAGGCTTTCCAGCTGTGCACTGTTTTCAGGCTTGGTGAGGCTTTGCAACAGATCAGTAGGAACGCTTTTCAGGGCTTCATTGCTGGGGATCAGCATGGTGAAAGGATCTTTTCCTACCAGTTTGCTGAGGGTGTTGGCACCGCCAGCATTGTTCAAAAGACCTGCAAAAGAAGACAGTTCAGGGGTTTTACCGAGGGTGCTCATCAGGCCGGCAGCCGGGCTGGAACAGTTCAGGTGAAACATCGTAACAAGGGCCATAACCATAGATAGTCTAAGGAATTTTCGCATATACATTCAGTTTGGACGGCAAATCTTTCGATTTATCAGTCAAAAACAGGACTTCACCCCTGCGAAAGTGTTTCAAATCATCAATATGACACAACTAAGGGAAGGTCGCAGGGCGCGAAGGTCGCATAGGTCGCAGGAGGGTTCAGTTGCGACCTGCGAACTAATCAACAATTCTCAGTTTCGCATAATTCAACATGATCTTCTTCTCACCATTCAGCGCAAACTTGATGGTGGCCACGGGATTGTGGGCGGCGCCTTCCATCTTCACCACTTCGCCGAACCCGAATTTCTGGTGCTCCACCTTTTGACCAGCTTGAAGATTAGCAGTGTCGCTGGCTTTGAAATCTTCAGACGGCTTGTGCTCCACCAGCTTGCCCGGCGTCTTCGGCGCCATGTAAGATGGTGTACTGCTCTTGGACGGGGGCGCTCCGTACCGGATCTCCGCCTCTTTGGCGGCATTGTTATTGTTCCGCCATCCGCCATGCATCCTGTCGAACGCACTGGTCCCCAGTCCGCCTGCCTGGTTGCGCATGCCGCCGCCGGCAAAAGAGCGGTCCAGGTATGGCTCCGGAAGCTCATCGATAAACCTCGATGGCTCATTCTGCACCAGCTGCCCAAACTTATACCGTGTATTCGCATAAGTGATCCACAACCGCGCTTTCGCACGCGTGATCACCACATAAAACAACCTTCGCTCTTCTTCCAGCTCTTCCCTCGTATTGATACTCATCGCACTGGGGAACAACATCTCCTCAAGACCTGCCGCAAACACACAGGAAAACTCCAAACCCTTCGCGGCATGGATGGTCATCAGTTTCACGGTATCTGCATTGGGATCTTTTTCATCGGCATCCGTTAGCAGTGTGATCTGCTGCAGGTAGGCACCGAGTGATTTGCTGATCACCTCGCCATCTTCGTTGTCAGGACTCTCCACCCACTCTTTAATGGAGTTCAGCAACTCCTGCACGTTCTCATAACGCTGCATACCCTCCGTGCTCTTATCATTGAACAACTCTTTCACGAGGTTGGTCTGCTTGCCAATATGCGCCGCTACTTCATACGCATTCTTGGTGTCCAGCATCGACGTAAAACTCTTGATCATCGTGACAAACTGGTCCAACGCTTCTAATGTATTGCCCTTGAACCCATATATCGCAGCGTTGGCCACCACTTCCCACATCGTCAGCTGATTCTCATTTGCAAACAACACGAGCTTATCAATGGTGGTTTTACCGATGCCCCTGATGGGATAGTTGATGATCCGCTTCAACGCTTCTTCATCACGCGTGTTCACCGCCATGCGCATGTAAGCGATATAGTCTTTGATCTCTTTGCGTTGGTAAAAACTCATGCCACCATAGATCGTGTAAGCAAGGCCCATCCTGCGCAGGGATTCTTCAAAGGCCCTCGATTGCGCATTGGTGCGGTATAAAATCGCGAAGTCGCGGTTATGATAATGATTCCGCAGTTTCTGCTCCTGTATTGTATCGGCCACAAATTTTCCTTCTTCATTGTCCGATGCGGTACGGATCAGACGGATCTTTTCCCCTTCTTTATTATCAGTCCATAACTCTTTTGGGATCTGTCCCTTGTTATTGGCAATCACTTCGTTGGCAACGTTCAAAATATTTTGTGTGGACCGATAGTTCTGTTCCAGCTTCACCACCTTCACATTGTCGTAGTCTTTCTGGAACTGTAATATATTCTGGATCGTTGCACCACGGAAGGAGTAGATGGACTGCGCGTCATCGCCCACTACGCACACATTTTCATGTGCCGCACCCAGCAATTTGATCACCTCATACTGCGCGGGGTTGGTATCCTGGTACTCATCGATGAGGATGTATTTGAATTTATGCTGGTATTTGTGAAGCGACTCCGGAAAGAACGAAAGCAGTTCGTAAAATTTCAGCAAGAGATCGTCAAAATCCATCGCGCCATTCTTGAAACACCTCGCCACATAAGCTTTGTAGATCTGCGCAATGGCGGGGCGGTTGGAGCGCATATCTTCCTGCTGGATGCCATAATCATTGGCATAATCCTCCGCATTCACCAGGGCGTTTTTGGCCGATGAGATCCTGTTGTAAACAGTGTTGGGCTTATAGTGCTTATCGTCAAGGTTCAGCTCGTTGATCACCGTTTTCAGCACACTCTTCGCGTCATCGGTATCGTAAATCGTGAAATTCGATGGATAGCCAATCTTCGTTGCTTCCGTGCGGAGAATACGCGCAAAAACGGAGTGAAAAGTGCCGATATATAGGTTTCTGGCATCGCTATTGCCGAGGATATGCTCCACACGTTCCTTCATTTCCTTAGCGGCCTTATTGGTAAAAGTGAGCGCCAGAATCTGGAAAGAATCAACGCCATAATGTGCCATCAGGTGGGCGATCCTTGTGGTGAGTACTTTGGTTTTTCCACTACCCGCACCTGCCACGATCATGAGTGGGCCATGGATATGTTCTACTGCTTCCTTTTGTTTTTCGTTCAACCCGGCCAAATAGTCCTTCATCGTACAAATGTAGGATTCGCACTTGGGATAATCAGGTGCGATGTACGGGAACTCCGGTGGTTTTTTCCCCATATCGATCGGCCGCAGCCCTTTTCATGATGGATTCCCTTTGTAGAATTCCTTATCTTAAACGGCCATGCAATTATCGCGATTGAATCTGCCCTCTACCAGCCTTTCTACGTTGTCGCTGCCAGAAAAAGTGCTGCAATTTGGAACTGGTGTTTTGCTAAGAGCATTGCCAGACTATTTTATGCATAAAGCAAATGCTGCCGGCATTTTTGGCGGTCGTGTGATTGTGGTGAAGTCTACGACAGAAGGGGACCATTCAATATATGAGCAGCAAGATAATCTCTATACCATTTGTGCCAGGGGAATAGAGAACGGTCAGGAACAAGAAGAAACCTTGATCAGTACCGCTATCTCCCGGGTTTTGTTGGCCGCAAACCAGTGGCCCCTTGTCTTGGAAACTGCACACCAGCCTGCCGTATCCATCGTTATCTCCAACACCACAGAAGTAGGGATCAGTTATGTTGAAGAAGATATTCATCACGGAGTGCCCAGTTCTTATCCGGGAAAATTATTGGCGTGGCTATTGGAGCGATGGCGATTTTTCAAAGGAGATCCCGCTGCGGCCTGCGTGATCATTCCCACTGAACTCATCACAGGAAATGCGGACCAGCTCAAAAGCATTGTGTTGCAACTCGCACAATACAATCGGGTATCGCAAGATGCCATTACATGGATCGTTCAACATAACCAGTTTTGCAATTCTCTGGTAGACCGCATTGTACCTGGAAGGCCGAAACCGGATGTGCAGAAAAAGATTGAGGAAGGATTGGGTTATCACGATGACCTGTTGACCATGTGCGAAGTATTTAGACTATGGGCCATACAAGGTGATGAAACGATCAGGCAGAAGATCGGTTTTCATGGCGCAGATGAAGGGCTTGTGATCGTACCGGATATCGATCAATACAAAGAGCTAAAGCTTCGGCTGTTAAATGGCACCCACACTTTTTGTTGTGGTCCTGCATTTTTATCTGATTTCACCATTACCAGAGATGCGGTGGTTGATCCACAATTTTCTGTATTCATGCATAAGCTCATGCACGAGGAGATCGGACCATCGATACCGTATCCGATTGCTGATGATATTGTGCAACAATATGCAAGACAGGTGCGGGAAAGATTCGCCAACCCTCATATTGATCACCCATGGATCAACATCACCCTTCAGTACAGTTCAAAGATGCGGATGCGTAATCTGCCCTTGCTGGAAAAATGGTATAGTCTACACGATGACGTGCCGATGATGATGGCCAGCAGTTTCGCAGCGTATATTTTCTTCACGAAACCTACACTTCTTGATGCAGGCGTTTACTACGGTATGCATCGGGGTGAAAAATATCCGATCAAAGATGACCATGCAGGAATGTTCATGGACTGGTGGGCATCCACACCTACTGACATGCTGGTAGGGAAGGTCCTTAAAAGCGAAGTGCTATGGGGTAAAGACCTTAGCCAGTTCCCAGGCTTAAGGGCTGCGGTAACGCAGTTGCTGAAAGGCATGCTGGCGCAAGGGGTTTCTAAAACCATTCAACATATGATCAGCCGATGAAATCATTTTTAGACGACGAGTGGTTCCTGTTAAAGTGTTCCACCGCCCGGGATCTTTACCATGGATTTGCGAAAAGCCAGCCCATCATAGATTACCATAATCATTTGTCGCCACAAGAGATGGCGGACAATAAATCGTATGCAAACCTTACCCAGCTTTGGTTAAAGGGAGATCATTATAAATGGAGGGCCATGCGCGCCAATGGTGTTCCGGAGGAATTGATTACCGGCGATGCTGACGATCGAAAAAAATTTCGTGCATGGGCAGAAACGGTTCCCTATACCTGGCGCAATCCACTCTATCATTGGACACACCTTGAGTTAAAAAGATATTTTGGGATCGATGCGCTGTTGAACGGAGACAATGCAGATCGTATATATGACGAGGTCAATGAGAAGCTCGGTGATCCTGCATGTCACGCTCGAGGATTGTTGGAACAGATGAATGTCAGGATCGTGTGCACAACAGATGATCCGGTTGATACACTGGAGCATCACCAGCGGGTGCAGCAAGACGGCTGGCAGGTGAAGCTCTATCCGGCGTTTCGGCCAGATAAGGCCATGGCAGTGGAACAACCGCTTCAATTTCTAGCCTACCTCAACCAGCTGGAGAAGGTTTCCGATGTTGCTATCGTAGATTATTCGGACTATTTGAAAGCGTTAGCGAAGAGACATCAGTATTTCGCCGACAATGGTTGTTGCATCAGTGATCACGGATTGGAGGAGTTGTATGTGGAGCGCTTTTCGGAACAAGAGATAGCGGGCATTTTCAACAAACTACGTGTTGGGAATCCATTGACGGATCTGGAGCAGCGACAGTTCAAATCCGCCATGCTGATCCGCTTTGCAGAATGGGATTGGGAGAAGGGATTTGTACAGCAGTACCATCTCGGCCCCATTCGTAATAACAATACGAGGGCCATGCAAAAACTCGGGCCTGATACCGGATGGGATAGCACTGGGGATCTTCCGCAGGCCAAGGCGCTTGCTGCATTTTTGGACAGGCTGGACAGCAACAATACCCTCGCCAAAACCATTCTGTACAACATCAATCCGGCGTACAATGAGGTGTTTGCCACGATGATCGGCAACTTTAATGATGGCTCTTATCCGGGAAAGATCCAGTGGGGATCAGCCTGGTGGTTCCTTGACCAGAAAGATGGCATCGTGAAGCAATTGGATACGCTGAGTAACATGGGTTTGTTGAGCAGGTTTGTGGGTATGCTTACAGACAGCAGGAGTTTTCTTTCTTTCCCCAGGCATGAGTATTTCCGGCGCATCTTGTGTAATCTTATCGGACAGGAGATGGAAGACGGAGAGCTTCCGATGGATAAGGAGTGGGCAGGCAAGATCATTGCAGACGTCTGTTACCAGAATGCGTTGAACTATTTTAACTGGATTCATGCAAAATAATATAGGCAGATATCGATGGGTTATTTGCATGTTGTTGTTTTTTGCAACCACCATCAACTACCTGGACAGGCAGGTTCTCAGTTTGCTGCAGCCATACCTTGCGGAGAAGTTTAGTTGGAGCAATACGGACTATGCCAATATCACTGCCGTCTTTCAGGTCATGTATGCAGTGTCTATGTTATTTGCCGGGAGGATCATCGACCGGCTTGGCACTAAAACGGGCTATGCGGTAGCGATTATTGTTTGGTCATTGGCGGCCATCGTGCATATCTATGCCATTCCCATGGGCCAGGCACTGGTAAGTATATTAGGCATTGTAGCCATTACAGGATTCTCTGTTTCCGTATTGGGATTTATGGTGGCAAGGGCATTGTTGGGAATTGGCGAAGCTGGAAATTTTCCAGCGGCCATCAAAGCCGCGGCGGAATATTTCCCGAAGCAGGAACGCTCTTTTGCCACAGGGATCTTCAACTCCGGCACAACCATCGGGGCCATACTCGCGCCACTAACGGTGCCGCTCATCCGAATAGCCTGGGGATGGGAGGCTGCATTTGTGGTGATGGGCTTGTTAGGATTTGTATGGTTGTTCTTCTGGAAGGTTTTGTATGATAAGCCGGAGGAACAAAAGCGAATGAGCCTTGAAGAGTTATCTTACATTAAAAGTGGGGAGGAAGAACTTTCAGCCCAACAAAATCAGGAACGGGTAGGCTGGTTCAAACTACTGGGATACAAGCAAACCTGGGCCTTTGCCATTGGAAAATTACTCACAGACGGGGTGTGGTGGTTCTTTTTATTTTGGCTTCCGGCATATCTGAAGGCGCAGTATGGTATCGTTGATAAAGCCGTGATGTTGCCTTTGTTTGTATTGTATTCCATGACGATGATCGGGAGCATTGGCGGCGGATGGTTTCCGATGTATTTCATCAACAAAGGGCACAAAGTGTATGATGCCAGAATGAAAGCGATGTTCATCATTGCGTTGTTTCCTTTGGTCATTCTTGCTGCCCAGCCTTTAGGAAGCATCAGTTTCTGGATGCCCGTACTGCTGATCGGCATCGGCGCATCGGCACACCAGGCCTGGAGCGCCAATATCTTCACCACCGTTTCCGACATGTTCCCCAAGAAAGCTGTTGCTACAGTAGTGGGCATTGGCGGTATGGCCGGCGGCCTCGGCGGCGTAGTGGTTTCCAAGATCGGCGGCGCCCTCTTCGATCACTACAAAAAACTCGGCCACATCGAAACCGGCTATACGATTATGTTTTCCTTTTGTGCCGTTGCTTATTTGCTGGCGTGGATTCTTATGAAGAGTTTGGTGCCGAAGTATAAGCCAGTTGATTTGTAGTTCGCAGTTCGCAAGTTAGTTCGCAGTTCGCAGGTCGCAAGGTCGCAAGTTAGTTCGCAGTTCGCAGGTCGCAAGGTCGCAGGTTAGGGAGCAGGTCGCAGTTCGCACAGGTCGCGAGCTGCTGGGTTATTTGTAAGTGAACTTTGTTGGGTTGTGCTTCATATAATGTAAGAGCCGTCCAATTTGACTGTTGATATCAAGAATGTCTGCAATCTGGCTGGGTGAACAATATTGGCATCCAATACAAACGGAAAGCCAATACGCAGTTTCTGAGTTTTCAGCATCAGCATCCGTGAGTTTAAGTATCAAATGCTGGGGATAGTCAGATTTTCTGTACGCTTCAACCAGATTTGCACCAACGGACCTGGATGATCTCCTGATCTGACTCGTGACACCATACAACTCCTCTCTGGGGAATGAATGGGTTAGTTTAAAAATTAAATCCTGCTGTACAAAGGCATGCTCCTGCACCTTCCAAAGTTTCCTTTCCTTCATAAAGTAAAGCTCTGGAGTCCTCTATTTTGATACAAGGTATTTTCAACATAAGGTTGGGTGAATTTACTCATGGGTCTGCGACCTTGCGAACTGCGAACTGCGACCTACAATTCGATTCCGATTTTCTTCATGAGTAATGAAGCATTAAGGCTATTACAAATGCCATCTTTCAGTACATAATCAAAAAATAATTCTTCGCCCTGCACCTGCACATCGAAATGATAATTGTGTATGCCGGGTTGATCGGCGGCGAGGGTGGCAAGTTCGAGATCATGGGTGGCTACG
>JBEISY010000350.1:0-2991 GCA_040375175.1 Chitinophagaceae bacterium | reverse complement strand
GCGGAGGTCGCAAGCTAGCCGCGCGCGAACTGCGACCTTGCGAACTGCGACCTTGCGAACTGCGACCTTGCGAACTGCGAACTGCGACCTTGCGACCTGCGACCTAATTAATCTTGTTCATCGTAGCCCCAAACCATTCCGTCAGCGCCGTCTTTTCTTCAGCGGTCAGTATGGCTTCTTTATGCATCCAGGTGTAGGAATCCAGCGGCATCCAGCCTTCTTTCACAGCGTCAACGCATTCTTCGAGTTTGTGCTTCGCTTTCTTTGGCGAATAAGTCAGGAACTCATCGAAATTCAATTCACCCTTGGCTTCCTTCACATGCCGGCCCATCCAAAGACCAGCAGGCTGGATGTTTACATACCAGGGGTAACGCGTATTGTTGGAGTGGCAATCATAACAGGCTTTCTGCAAAATGACTTCCACGTTGGCAGGCACTGCATATTTATTGCCGATGTGATTGGCCGATTTACCTTCGCTGATGTTTTTGTCTGGGCGAACAAATTGCAGCAACACAAAGAGGATACCCAGTCCGTACAAAATCTTTTTCAACATAGCCGTCTGTTTTAATGAAAATACAATTCCGCTTTTTGGATCTGTTCCGGCTTGCCCACATCCACCACTACATCGCCGGTATGATCATACACATAAATATCGTTTGTTTTCGCCAGTTCAAGATACGTATCGATGATGGAAAATTTACCAGTTTGTGGGATCAGCGGTATCATCCGGGGTTCAATGACGTGCACCGTAGTAAATGCACCGGGATAGGTGACGATGGAGGCCCGCGAGATCCGCTGCTCTCCGGTCTTGTTGTTTTCCCAGCCCACCAGCAGGTTGTCATCGTTGAATAGAAAATTGCGCGAGGTCTTGCGATGCGTAACGGCAAGCGTGGCCAGACCTTTTTTCTTTTGGTGATAGGCGTACATCTTCGGCAGATCCAGATCCGTGAGGATGTCTGCATTGCAGACCACAAACGGATGCTTGCTGTCTTCAAAGAACCAACCGGCCTTTTTCAACCCTCCACCTGTTTCCAGCGGTTCCTCCACTTCATGCGAGATACTGATATTGATACCGAACTGTTTGTTTTGTTCGATAAAGCTTATGATCTGATCCGCAAAATGATGCACGTTGACGATGATATCTTTGATCCCGAATTGCTTAAGGTATTCAATATTACGCTGCAACAAAGGCTTGCCATTCACGGGCGCCAGGGCCTTTGGATGCTTATCCGTAAAGGGTTTCAGCCGGGTACCCAGACCAGCCGCGAAGATCATTGCCTTTGTTCCGTGAGGTACAGTCATTTTTTTTGGGAATTTACAATTGGCAATTTACAATTAGCAATTGGCACTGGTTTTTGGAAAGTAGATTTTGGTGAACGTCACTAACTTCCAACTACTAGTGCTAATTGTCAATTGCTAATTGCCAATTGCCAATTGTTAGTATTTAGATGTTAGTCCATTTCTTCTTCTCCTGCTCACAATGCGTCACTTCCACCCGCACACCATATTTCTCTTTAAGGTGCGCGGTAACACGGTCCGCGGCATATACAGATCTGTGTTGTCCGCCCGTGCAGCCAAAGCTCACCATCAGGCTACTGAAGCCGCGTTTGATATATTCTTGTACGGAGATGTCAACCAATGAATACACGTGTTGTAAAAATGCGGGCATCTCGGTCTTGTGCAAGAGAAACTCCTGCACGGCGCGGTCCCTGCCGGTTTGGGTTTTAAATTCTTCCATCCTGCCAGGGTTTAAAATTCCCCTGCAATCAAATACGAATCCGCCTCCATTACCGCTTTCATCTGTAGGCAGACCGCTCTTGAAGGAGAAGCTGCACACTTTAACGGTCAGTGGCGTTTCATCGTTGGCTTTCACCGTTACAAATCGGTCAATGATCTTATCATCTGTAATGGCCAGCAATACTTTCTGCAGCTCCGGCAAGCGGATCGGCATTTTCTTATTCTGTAAAAACCATTTCAGGTTTTTGAGACCGAAAGGAATGCTGGAGATGAAATAGTCTTTCCGCTCAAACAAGCCACGGTAACCATAGGCCCCAAGGGTTTGCAACATGCGGATCAATACAAAGCCATCATAGCTGTCGAAAAATGTCTTCTTGTCCAGCGTATTTCCCAATAAATTATTCGCCTGTTCAAAATAGTATTCCAGCAGCTGATCCCGCCACTCATACGGAAGGGATGCACGCGCCTGCCAAAGCATCGCCGCCATATCATATTGGAGTGCGCCCTGCATGCCGCCCTGGTAATCGATGAAATATACACATTCATCTTTCACCATGATATTCCTGCTCTGGCAATCCCGGTGCATGAAGTATTTCTGTTCTTCCTGCATGAGATAACTGCTGAGGATATCGAAATCATTCAGCAAGGCATTTTTATCATAAGGAAGATCCAATCCTCTGACGAAATAATATAGAAAGTATAACAGGTCTGAATAGATCGCCTGCTTGTCAAAACTCTTGGTGGCAATGCAATTGTTGTAGTCCAGGTTTTGTCCGCCGAGGATCTGCAGCCTCGCCAGCTGCGCACAGCTCTTCTTGAACAGCTCAAACACATGATCAGAAAAGCCTTCTTTCTTCATGATGTCGAACAGGGAGATATCGCCAAAATCCGATTGTGCGTAGATGGTTTTGTCTGCGCTGACGGTGAGGATCTCCGGCACAGGCAGTTGCTTGCTGTAAAAATGTTTACTGAACTCAATGAAGGCGTTGTTTTCGGGGATATTGGAAGGGTTATACGTGAGGATATAACTGTGTTTTCCGCTGATGACCCTGAAGTAGGTCCGGTTGGATCCTGCCTGTTTTAAGGTGATGATCTCATCCGCTTCCTGGTTTTTCCATTGTTTGAAAAAAGCACGGATATCCTGCAGTACTTCAGCCATAGTGGGTATAAATTCCGGTAAAGATAATCCTTAGCGCATTTTCCTGATCCGGTCTTCCAGTTTTTCGGAAGAAAGGTTTTCCCGGTTGAGGCTGT
>JBEISY010000136.1:0-5505 GCA_040375175.1 Chitinophagaceae bacterium | reverse complement strand
TGGGCAATCTACCCTATCGGCTACATCGCCGGCACTGAAGGTGGCTTGTTCGGTATGCGGGTATTCGAAGGTTTATCGATGGACGTAGTATACAACATCGGTGACGCCGTTAACAAGATCGGATTCGGTCTTGTCATTTATGCACTTGCACAGTCTGATAAACAGACGACGTACACTGCATAGTTCACTGCAGAGGGGACTCGTGAATCTCGCGGTCCCCTCTGCTTTAACTTGATGATCATGCTAAGAGTTATACTTATTGGTGTAGGGATCATCCTGCTTTTCATACAACACCTGCTCACTAAAGATGTGCAGTTTCTATTGTTTATGATCGGCATCATCGTACTCGGTATTCCACATGGCGCAGCGGATATGCTTGTGGCAGGAAAATCAGCGGCAACGGGGCATCGCACCAAACAGCTGTACCGGTTCTTGTTGACCTATCTGTTTCGACTGATCAGTTTCGGGTTGTTGCTGTATTTTTTTCCTTTGATGGGATCGATGTTATTCATCCTGTTTGCGGCATACCATTTTGGCGAAACCGATCTGCACCAGTTCCAAACAGAAACATGGTCCGGAAAAATCTTTATCATCAGTTATGGATTGCTGTTACTGGGCGTGATCATACTGCAGCATTTCAATGAAGTGATGCCATTGCTCGCATCCCTGTCAGGAGAGTTGGGGTTGTCTGCGCAAATTAGCTTTATCAACGAGCATCGCATCGTCATTCTATGCACACTCGCAGCATTCTTCTTCCTGTCTACGTTTGTCTATTTTGTAAATAATGAAAATACGGACCAAGGCGGACGCTTTCTGGTTCAGTTTGGAATAGTCTTGCTGATCGTGTACCAACTTCCCTTGCTGCTTGGTTTCACGTTTTATTTTGTTTGCTGGCACTCCATCCTTTCGGTCACCAATATATTTCGATACCTAAAGCAAGACCGTGATTTTTCAATAGCCTACACGGCCAAACAAATTACCCTTTATAGCCTCATCGCTATGGCAGGTATCAGCATCCTTGGTTACCTCGGCATGCAATGGTACTCCGCTAATGGCATGATCATGAGCATCTTTATTGGTCTCGCCATTCTCACCGCACCACATATGCAGATCATGTACGATATGTACAAAAAAATAAGGCAAGGAGAAATCAGTTAAATTTCTTCCTTGCCCCAATGTCTTATGCCTATTGCGCAATGCCTAGTTCACCGCAGTCTGCGCCAGGTTCCTAAAGTCCACAGGTACCAACTTAGATACACCTGCTTCCTGCATGGTTACACCATAGATGATGTCAACCGTACTCATCGTCATCTTGTTGTGGGTAACGATGATGAACTGGCTTTCCTTACTGAACTGCCGGATCATGTTGGTGAACTTATGTACGTTGGCATCATCCAACGGTGCATCCACCTCGTCCAAAATACAGAACGGTGCTGGCTTGATCAGGTAGATCGCAAACAATAGCGCAGTAGCCGTCAGCGTCTTCTCACCACCAGACAATTGTCCGATAGATGAGGGGCGCTTGCCCTTGGGCTTCGCTACAATATCGATGCCTGTCTCAGCAAGATTGTCCGGATTTTCCATCACCATGTCTGCCGTATCTTCTTCGGTAAAGAGGGCCTTGAATACTTTTTGGAAGTTCTCCCTCACCTTGTCAAAGGTCTCTTTGAATTTCTGGTTGGCGGTGAGCTCTACCTCCTGAATGGTCAGCATCAGGCTGTCCTTAGCCGTCACCAGGTCATTCTTTTGCTCCATGATGAACTCATAGCGCTTCTTCATTTCCTGGAAGGCCTCAATGGCAGTGGGGTTCACCTCGCCAATATTCTCCAGACGCTTCTTCATCCTGTCGCAACGATCCTGCAACACTTCCTGGGTCTCCTCGCTGTTGCGCGCTTCATCCAGGATATCATCAATGTTCACTTTAAACTCAACATTCAGCCTCTCCTTGATGCCAGCCAGCTGCAGACGGAGTTCCGTTACCCTGTCCTTGATGGCGTTCAGGAGCTGGTCAATCATCTCCCTATCTTTCACCTTGTGGCGCAGCTCACTTTCTTTTTCACTCAAGGCATTGCGCAGGTTATAGTACGACTGGTCCGCTTCGTTCAATGTCTTTTCATCGTCCTGCTTGCGTTGCAACAGTTCCACCAGCGCATCCTGCACGCCTTCCAGGCTAAGTGCCGTCTCCTGTATGGTTGCTGACGCTTCATCCAGTTGTGTAGTGCTGTTGGCGATCTGTGTGCGCAGATCTTCCAATTGATTTTTCTTGAAATCAGCTTCCTGTTTCAAAGCCGCCACTTTACTCTGTTGGCGGGTGAACTGCAGATTCGCATCGTTGAAAGAGGCATTGGCAAAACTGTACTCCTGCTCTGCCATGCCGTATTCCTGCTCGGCTTGTTGGAGGTTGCCAGACAACTCTTCGAGTTGCATATTGAGTTTCTCCAGAGACTCTTTTACATCTGCTATGCTATCGATATGATTTTGCTTCTGGTCCGCCAGTTCCGCCATCCTACGCTCGGCATTGTCCTGGCTCTGTTGCAGGTTCTCTGCTTTGTTGCCAAGGGCAAACACCTGTGTGGTAAGGGTCTGGATCTGATCCTGCGTTTGCTTGATCTGATGCTCTTTCAGTTGTTCATTGAAGCCGATCACTTCATTATGCCTGGCCTGGATCCTCGCTTTGAGTTCATTCACTACTTCTTCCTGACGGGCGATGTCCTTCTGTAACTTCTCCAGGTTCTTGGCCCTACCGATCTTCTTACCCTCAAATAGTCCAACACTGCCGCCGGTAAGGGAGTATTTCCCTTTTACATATTTACCATGCTTCTCAATCACCACATGACCATTGGAATTGGTCAATGCCTCTTCGCTTTCCGCGATCAGCACATTACCCAGCAAATATTTGACGAGCGCACTATATTTATTGTCGTACTCCACTACTGAAAGGGCCGGAATGGTACCGCTGATCTCATGCAGTTCATACTCCGTGGGAACACCATTCAGCTTATCCAGCATGAAGAAGTTGGCCTTTCCTTTCTGGTTGGCATCAAGGAGATGCACCGCGGTTAAGCCCTCCTTCAGATCGTTCACCACATAGTAGTTCAGGTAGGGTTCCAGCACATTTTCCAATGCTGCCCGGTATTCTTCCTTCACATATATGATATCCGACAGAATAGGCGATTGATGGTTCCAGGCACTATTGTTATGCAGGAACTTCACACTCTCAGGGTAGCCTTCCATGGAATCGATCAGGCTTTTCAGCAGCGCATGCTCGTTCTTACGGGAATCCAGCTTACGGTTTTCTTCCGCCAGCTCTGAACGCAATTGCTCCAGTAAGGCCTGGGTCTGCAAGATCTGGTCCTTCGTGAATTCATGCTTCTCTTGCAGTTGCTGCAGATCAACACGCTTTTCTTCCAGCTCAAATTCCTTATCTTCCTTCTCCCTCAGCACCTGTGCAAGGGTTGCCTTGCGTTGCTCCTGCTCCTCACCCAATTGGTGCAGCGCACGCTGCAGGTTCTGGATGGAACTATCGGCCACGGCTACCTGCTTTTCCGCTTCAAACTGCTGGCGCTGCAGGGCCTGGTTGTTCCGGCGGAGTTCATCGATGGCGGAACGCTTCTCATCAAAGCGGGCCCGCTTCTCTTCTACTTCCCCGCGGATCGCTTCTACTTTTTCTTCAAGCTCTGTGACCCGGTTTTCTTCTTCTTCGATCTGCAACCCGGTGAAGGCAATGCTTTCTTCGATACCTTTCAACTGTCCGTCAGCCCGTTCCAGGAAGCTCTTCAACGATCCTTCCCTTTCACGTAAATATTGAAGTCGCTGCACGGAAAGGTTCTTCTCGCCTTCCTTCGCACGCACGTCATTCAACAAATCGTTGAACTGATGTTGCAGGGATTGCAGGGCTTTTTCTTTTTCGATGAACTGCAGCTTCTCCCCTTCCAGTCCGGCCTCGCCCTGGGCGATCACGGCCTCCAAATGAACCTTACGGTCCGTCTCCGCTTCCTGCTGATGTGTTAAATCCTTATAGGTAATTTGGAATCCCTCCAGCGCGGCTTTCGCGAGCTCTATGCTGGCTTCCTTATACTCCTTCTTGATCTCGTAGTACTTCTCTGCTTTCTTGGCCTGGTTCTCCAGTTGCTTCAGCTGGTTGTTGATCTCAAACAACAGGTCCTCGATACGGTTCAGGTCCTGCTCAGTAGCATCCAGCTTCAATCGCGCTTCTTTCTTCCTAGTCTTGTAAATGCTGATTCCCGCAGCCTGCTCCAGCATCCGGCGCCTGCTGTTCTCCTTATCCTTGATGATATCATCCACCATGCCCAACTCAATGATGGCATAGCTGTCTGTGCTTACCCCCGTATCGAGGAAAAGATTATGGATATCCTTCAACCGGCACTGAACATCATTCAAACGATATTCAGATTCCCCGCTCTTGTAGAATTTGCGGGTGATCGTTACCGTACTGAATTCCGTAGGCAAAAGGTTGCGGGTATTTTCAAAGGTCAGGCTCACCTCGGCCAGACCCGATGCACTTCTTGATTTGGATCCATTGAACACCAGGCTCTCCAGGTTCTCACTGCGGAGGTTGGAAATCTTGTGTTCACCGATCACCCAACGAATGGAGTCAACGATGTTGGATTTACCGCAACCGTTGGGACCGATAATGCCCGTGATCCCTTCGTCAAAATTGATGGTGGTTTTATCTGCGAAACTCTTAAACCCCTTTATTTCTAAACTCTTTAATCGCACGTCGCTTATTTAAAATTTAATTCGAATTGGTCGTTTCAGATTAGGCGTGTAAAATAACGAGAGGAATCCTCATGGCCTCATAAGTTCACACACTAATTATCAACATCCACGCAGGAGTTCGTGGATAATTCAGTTCGATGAATTCAAAACCTTTACCAGTCTTGGTTTCGGGCGCTTACCTCAAATTTAATTTCAATCAATAACCACGCCCAGATAGGATAAAATTCCTGTTGCCCCATCGATGGAAATCCTCATTTTCTGCAGTTTGTTTCGGAGTGGGTCTATGTAATAATGCTTCGCCGTCCGCAGATCACATTTCCGCAGATCGGTCTGCTCAAAGATGGTCTTGGCCAGAATACATTCGTCAAATATCGAGCCTGACATATCGGCGCCGGAAAAGTGGGCCTCTGTCAGGTCACAATGGCTGAAGTGGGTGCCAGGGAGTTTGACCTGTGCAAAACTGCTGTACTGCATTTGGCAATGCACAAATGATGGCGCACTAAAAAACGGCTGGCAATCGCCCCAAATCAGGCCCGGCATTTTGCACCCTTTGAAACCTATTTCCCGAAATGCTGTTTTCTTCAGGCCTACCGTGCTGAGGTTGCAATCCTGAAAAGAACATCCAATGAATACGATCCCCGAGAGATCGGCGCCGGTGAAGTCCATGTTCACAAATGAACAGTCTTCAAACTCGGTATCTTTGATCTCCGAAAAGGGGATGTCCTGGAAGGTTTGGTCTTGCATCATAAAAAAAGCTAATGGCTA
>JBEISY010000082.1:0-7091 GCA_040375175.1 Chitinophagaceae bacterium | reverse complement strand
TTCCCGTTACAATCGGCGTATTCCAGTTCCAGCGATGTTTCTCATCTCCTTTACCAGGCTGTGGGCGTACGGATGTTGCCTTGAAAGTCTTTACATCGATCCTGCTCACATCACCGCCCTGTGATTCTGCGTATACATAATTATTGTCTGTTGGATCTGGTACAACCCAGAATCCGTCGCCTCCGTAAAACTCCAGCCAATCACTGTTCTTCACTCCACCCGGTGCAGAAGACGGCGCGCCCCATGAACCATTGTCCTGCAAGCCGCCATATACATGATACGGTTTGCGATCATCCACGGCCACATGGTAAAACTGTCCCACAGGCAGATTATCGATGAACCGCCAGTTATTACCTTTATCCAGGCTCATGTATACACCCCCATCCGTTCCGAGCACCAGCTGCGTTGGATTCTTGGGATTGATCCACAGGGCATGGTGATCAGCGTGTACGGGTGTAGAAGCGTCCGTAAATGAATATCCACCGTCCACAGAATAAGAGAACGAATATGCAGGTCTGTAAACGCGCTTAGCGTCAAAAGGATCCACTACCAGCGTACTGAAATAAAATGGCCTGGAGATCACATTCAGCGTAGCGCTCTGTTGCTTCCAGTTTTCACCACCATCTCCAGAGATATACAATCCTGTATTCGCGGATTCTACGATGGCCAGCAAGTTCTCCGGTGCTGAAGGCGCAAGCGTAAACGCAATACGTCCAAATGGCTTGGCAGGCAAGCCATTCTTCAGTTCCTTCCAGGTCTTACCACCATCGGAGCTCTTCCACATGGCAGATCCCTGACCTCCTGAATTGAACAGGTAGGGCATCCGGCGAAACTCCCACGTAGTGGCATAAACGATATTCGGATTCTTTGGATCCACCACTACTTCAGAACAACCTGCTTTTTCGTTGATGTAGAGTATCTTCTCAAATGTTTTTCCGCCATCCACAGATTTATACAATCCGCGATGCTTGCTGTCGTTCCACAATGGACCCGGAGCCGCTACATACAATACATTCGGATTTTGTGGATCGATGACGATTCGTGAAATGTGCTCCGTACTATCCAATCCGCCCATGCGTTGCCAGTTGTCGCCAGCATCGGTGGATTTATAAAAACCATCGCCAATAGAAACGGAGTTCCGCATATTGCTCTCGCCGGTTCCTACATAAATGATCTTAGGATTTTTTTGGTCGATGGCCAGCGCGCCAATAGATTGGCAATGCTTATCAAAAATGGGCTTAAAGCTCACCGTGGCATTGGTGGTCTTCCAGACCCCGCCACCGGCAGTACCTACGTAAATGATCTTTCCGTTTTCATCGTTCACGCCTTCAATGGCGGTGATCCTTCCGGAGTTGGTACCCGGACCTAACCATCTTGCCTCCAGTGTTCCAAAGGTCGCGGAACTGACGGACTGTGCGGAGGCATAGCTCGCGCTGCAAATCAGTAAAATGAACAGGATATTCTTCATCTCTAACAGTTTTGGTATAAAAGGAAAAACCCCGCTTGCGGGGTTTCTCAGAATGAAATACGATCTATTGTGCTGGTTTGAACAATGCTGGATCGATGGTGGGGTTTACTTCCACCTTCTTGATAATTATCGGTGCAGGAGCGCCTGGAGACTCCGTGGTAAAAGGCACAGATATACCCTCTGGAAGTTTCTGGTAGTTACCCATGTTAACTTTTTGTTCAACCTCCTGGCCATTCACTTTCATTTTACTGATTGACCTGATAATGTAATAGGTTGATGGATCAATAAAGTAAACCACTTCTTTACCACTTTTACGAGTTAACTTAACTTTAAATGCTTCAGTACCGTCTACATCTTCCTTGCCTTGTAGTTCAACTTTGTGGCCCTTTGCTGCATAATCCAATAAATCACCTTGAATGTCAAGGTCATCTTTTGCCGCGTTAAGTTCATCAGCTGTCATTGGCTCAGGCTTAGTCTGTCCACCAAGGGGATCGAATTTCCAGCCACCTTCAGTAGTCACGATCGTGTAACCAGTCATATTCATCGCAGTGAAATCCTGCCGCTGTCCCTTGTTATGTATCTGATAAACATTAATGGGTATATCCATACCCTGAAAACTGATGGCCGCTTCAATCTTCATGGAGTTAATCTTTGACCATGCTTCCTTACCACCAATAGCCGCAATGTGCTTGTTGATGATCTCATCAGCTGTTTGCGCTTTTGCCGCACTAAACAGGAAAGTGGCCACGAAAAGACCGATCACTTGTAAACGTTTCATAAAATTGCTTATTTGTAAATTGTTGTTCGATATTTACCGTTTGCGAATGTAAGCCAAGCTTAAATACTTCCCCTTTAAATCATCAATTTTTTATATGGATGGTATTACCGCCAATTTTGTCGATATAACCAACAGGAATATTTTCCATGCGCGGCTTCATTTCACGGACACGGTCACCCGAATTGAGCATATCGCAGAAGGTGAAAACCCGTCCCTGCCCTTCCTGCTTCCTGGCTTTATCGATGCCCATGTTCACATAGAAAGTTCCATGCTCATCCCTTCAGAATTCGCCCGGCTCGCCGTTACCCAAGGCACCGTGGCTACCATCAGCGATCCCCACGAAATCGCCAACGTCTGTGGGATGAATGGTGTGTATTTCATGATCCGCAACGGCCGGTCTGTCCCTTTCAAATTTCATTTTGGCGCGCCGAGTTGCGTGCCGGCTACACAATTTGAAACGGCCGGAGCCGTCCTCAACAGTGATGATGTTAAAACCCTGCTCGAGGACCCCTCCATTTACTACCTCAGTGAGATGATGAATTTCCCGGGTGCGTTGCATGGGGACCCTGAGGTATTAAAAAAAATCGCATCGGCGCATGCACTCGGCAAACCGGTAGACGGACATGCGCCCGGCCTCCGTGGCGAAGACGCTAAAAACTACATCGCCCGCGGCATCAGCACGGATCATGAATGCTTTACCTACGATGAAGCTTTTGAAAAACTGCAGTACGGCATGAAGATCATCATCCGTGAAGGCAGTGCCGCCAAAAACTTTGAAGCCCTTATTCACCTCCTGCAACAGTATCCGGATATGATCATGTTTGGGAGCGATGATAAACATCCCGACGAACTGGCCGCCTGGCACATCAACAAGCTTTGCGCGCGGGCCGTGGCAAAAGGTATCGATGTATTTCATGTATTGCAAGCCGCTTGCGTGAATCCTGTACTTCACTATAAGATGCAAGTGGGACAATTGCGTGAAGGCGATGCCGCAGACTTTATCCTTGTCAATAACTTACGCGATTTTGACGTACTGGCTACCTATATCGATGGACAACTCGTTGCAGAAAACGGCGTCACTAAAATAGCACGTACGCCTTCCACGGAGCGGCCCAATACATTCAACCGAACCCGGATTGAACTATCGGCGCTCGGCATACCTGCCAATGGCCAGTATCCCTTCCCAATCATTGAAGCGCTGGACGGACAGCTCATCACCAATGCTATCCATGAACAACCCGCTATTGAGCATGGGCAGTTTGTATCGGACCCATCACGAGACTTACTCAAGATCGTTGTGGTGAACAGGTACACCAATGCACCCATCGCCAAGGCTTTCATCAAGAACTTCGGCATCAAACAAGGCGCGATCGCCTCCTCGGTTGCGCATGATTCACACAACATCGTTGCGGTAGGCACAGACGATGAAAGTCTTTGCAAAGCCATCAACCTGGTGATTGATCACCAGGGCGGTGTGAGCTGCATTAAACACAACCTTGACATGGTGGTTCCCCTGCCCATTGCCGGGCTCATGAGTGATGATGACGGATATAAGGTTGCTGAACTGTATGCGATCATAGATGAGGAAGTAAAAAAAGCAGGCAGCACCCTTCGCTCTCCATTCATGACTTTATCATTCATGGCACTGTTGGTGATACCTGCGCTAAAACTATCAGACCTTGGATTGTTTGACGGGAATAATTTCACATTATTAGAACGCGGCGTTGGCAAGCCAGGCATTCAATAATACAAACATTCAGGAATTCTGAAGCTGGCATCCAGAATTCCTGCTTGCCAACTTCAGTATTCCTGAATGTCTGTATTACTGTATGTCTGGTATGTCAATTGTTTTTAGCAATATTGTCTTTCCCAATATTCATCACCTTATCGCCTTTCATCACGCGTGCTTCCCCGTTTTCAAAATTCTCTGCGTAGCTGTATTGAAATGCGATCACCTGTTTGGCGTCTTTATCAATATATCCCCACAATCCTTTTTTGTTTTGAACAGCGGCAAGTCCTTCGTGGAAACCTTTTGCGGCTTCATATTGCGGCTTGATGGAAAAATCATTCTTAACATTAATAAATCCCCAGCCCTCATTGGTGGCCACTGCGGCCATACCTTCATGAAAACAAAGCGCGTCGAGATAAACGGGTTGAACCAACACTTTGCCCGTGCTGTCATAGAAGCCCCAGAGAGAACCTTTCCTGACGGGCGCAAATCCTTCACTATACGCTACGGCTTCCTGAAATTCGATCGGAACCACCACTTTACCATTCAGATCAACAAAGCCATATTTTCCGTCTTTTTTAACCAGAGACAGTCCGTTGGAGGGATTGTCTACAAAATCAAAATCCTTGGCCCATTTTTGGGCGAATGCCGGAATAACCATCGGCAGCAGAAAGATGAATAATAATTTTTTCATGGCTGATCGTTTTATGGTGAAGAAAGAAATATCACCATACAAGGTAGCCCCTGCCTCAACCTAAAAAAATGACGAAAAACAGTTTTTACAATGACGCTGACACACCTTCACACCACTACACTCTCCTCCAGCACCCTAACCGTGCGGTCATAGATTCTGTCAACCGTCTCGTGATTCTTCCCGATGCAAACAACACCTAGTTTGCCATACTGGGATAGTGCCCCGATGAGGTGGAACATAACGCCTTCCTGGGTGGCTGAATCATAATGGAGGTCATTGCTTATCGCAATCTCGATAAGGTCATGGGGCGTCAACCCCCGATACCGCTCGCTCTTGAGATTGTCTGTGGCATAATAACAGCGCGTTTGTCCGTTCGGCATTTCATAGCCGCCCGTCCCGGCATTGTATTCTCCATCCGTTAAGAACTGCAACATCAGGTAGGGATGGGTGGTGCCGCCTTTTCTGAGATTGATCTCGATGGCATAATGCTTCCAGGCATCCTGTTCTTTTATCGATAAAAAATCAATGGAAAACCTGCCCAGCGCGCCGAGATCCGCCAACCGATGTGCGATGGTCTGCCCCATTATACCGATATCCTTACAGTACGCATCAGCAGCAGGAAACCTCGCCCCCAGAAATACCTGACCAGACTCGCCACCCAAAGCCTGATCGTGAGTAGATATCACATCCACCCGTCCCAAGGGATTGATGCGGCATTGTACAGATGGCGAGGTCTTGATGGGACCATCCAGAAAAACTTCTACGATCCCTTTCATCTCAGCAAACTTCTCCATGAACTGCTCATACTTCAGGTCATCCGCCACACACCGAAGGGTGTGGATCGATGAACGGATCCAACTCTCCAGACTACTGTTCACTGGGGATTGCTGGAATGAAAAGATGGCATTGCCTTCTCCACTGAAGCCTTCGTCCATTTTGATCACGGCTTTCTGCAAGTCCGGATTTCTCCTTTTCAATGCAGCCAGCGCCTGGATAACGTCTTGCTCATCCCGCAGGTTCTCCATACCGTCCGGCACAGAAATGCCGCATTCCCGGAAGATCTCCCTGCTTCGGCTCTTGCTGCCGAGATGACAAAGATCAGGATCGGTACCATATACAGGAATGCCGAGCTGAACCGCCAGCGTTCGTTCAAAAGGCGTCACATTGAAGCAGGCCAGGTGAGCCGTATGATTTTCGGGTATACATTGCCGTATGCGGTGAACGAGCCTCGGTCGTTCAAGGATCTTCTCCGTCAACGATCTTGCAGAGGCATCATAACAACTCAGCAAGGTCAGTCGTTGCCGCGCATGATAACTCGTGATTCCCGGAAGAAGATGGAGATAATAATCGATGATCACCGGATCCACCGGCATGGATGTAATGTAGACCAGTCGAGTGTTTGGCATCCTCAACAACAACATCAGGCAGAGCAATCGCTCTTCATAATACACATGTCCTTTTACTTTGGAAAGAATCTCCTGGTCCAAGGTAAGACTGGGAATCACTACCACCGTTTTCTCTGCATGATGTTGTGGAAAAACGGCTTCAAACTGCGGCGCAAAATTTGCCTGCAGCCGTTTAAATGCGGTCAGTTCTTCCTGCGATCCTGCAGGAAACGGAAAAGCAGTGGAATGAAATTGCACGTGTCAGGTTTATATCCAAGATACAGGTTGTCAACTGTATATTCTATGATCAAGATTGGCAATCCAGGCATACAGTAATACAGACATTCAGAAAACCTGAAGTTGGCAATCTGGGATTCAAGAGTGGGCCGCCTTTTCGCGGGCATACCTGGATACCAACTTCCGAATACCTGAATGAATGTATGACTGTATGGCTGATTGTCAAACCTGACTCCTCCACACCGCCCCTCCCACACTATCCCGGCTTGCCCCCGTCACCGATGCCATCACCGTCGGCTCTTCGCGCCAGCGAAGCACGCCCAACAGCGCCATGATAATGGCTTCTTTGTAATTCACAATATCAGCATCCGGCACTTCCACGGATACACGCATCGGCTCCAACAAAGACCGGATCCGGCCCACCAGAAATGCATTAAACGCACCGCCGCCAGTGATCATCATCACAGGCTGCGCGTCCAGGTCATGCGCATGTTGCTCTACAGCCTTGGCTACCTGCACCGCAATATGTTCAACATAAGTCCGCAGCAGATCTTCCACCTTCCAACCTCCACCTTCCAACTTCGGAAAAATAACGTCCGTCCCAAGATCATTCGCCAGGCTTTTCGGGTAGGGCTGACCGTAATAAGGCAATGTATTTAGGGCATTCAACAAATCTGTCAAAACAGTACCTGTAACTGCGATCATCCCTCCTTCGTCATACGCCTTCCCGGATTTCAACGCCAGCATATTCAGTACGCGGTTGGCCGGACAAACATCGTAGGCAAGGTATTGCTCACCCT
>JBEISY010000391.1:0-2601 GCA_040375175.1 Chitinophagaceae bacterium | reverse complement strand
GTTCTGGAAAACAGATCTTCCTCTGGTCTTGGCCCGCAACCGGAAAGCGCTGCTCTATGCATTTTTGTTCTTCATGACTTTTGTGCTGATGGGCGTGCTGAGTGCCAAATACGATGACAGCTTCATAAGACTCATCCTTGGAGACGGTTATGTAAACATGACCAATGAAAATATTGAAAAGGGAGATCCTTTCGGCGTATATAAAAGTATGGATCCGGGATACATGTTTGTTAGAATTGCGCTGAATAACATCTATGTTTCTTTCATGGTTTTTGTACAGGGTTTCTTCCTCGGCGTCGGAACCGTGTATGGACTATTCCGCAATGGTGTTATGCTTGGCGCTTTTGAGTATTACTTCTTTAAACAGGGACTTGGAATGCAATCCATCCTGGTGGTGTTTATTCATGGAACCCTTGAGATTTCTGCCATTGTCATTGCTGGTGCGGCGGGGATCATTCTTGGCAACAGCATCTTATTTCCCGGAACCTATTCCCGCGGCCATAGCATGCGCAGGGGTGCGATGGATGGGATCAAGATCATGGTAGGATTGGTTCCGGTATTTATAGTGGCTGCTTTTTTCGAAGGGTACGTGACCCGGCATACCGGTATGCCCTTGTGGCTCAGCGTCAGCATACTCAGTTTATCTGCGGCATTCATCATTTGGTATTTTGTGATCTATCCATATATTGTTTTAAAAAAATCTAATGAATACAACCTTGCCGCTGAGACGGATCAGGGACTTTGGAGAGAAGGTAACTGACACCATCAAATTCATCAAGCTCAACTGGAAGAATCTTCTGGTGATGTATGGTATTTTTGTGTTGCCATTTCTGTTGGTGGGTGCTTTTTTAGGTGCCGGCTATTTCACACAGATATTTTCTACGATAACTACTGGTGGAACCGACGTGCTATTCCGTAGTTGGAAGTTATGGGTTTCTATGTTGCTTGTTTACATTGCGGTAAACGCAATGGCCACCTCTATTTACCTCTACATGAGAATCTGGGAAAATGAAAACCGTAGGGCTTCCCCAGGTGAGGTTTTAGCTTTAATGCCAGGTCCTTTCATGAGCAATACCATTTACACTGTTATGATGTTGATAGGATTGATCGTCCTAATGGTCCCAGTAGGCTTTTTTGCAGCTGGTGCGGGTGGTGCAGGCGCAGCTGCATTGTTAGGATTGTTTGTGTTTTTTTTGATGATCGGCATGCTGATCATTCTGCCTTTTCTTTTGTTGATTTATCCTGTAAATACCATTGGCCAAGGCGACATTGGCAATGCATTCAGTGGCGCTTGGATGCTGCTAAAAGGAAACTGGTGGTCCAGCCTTGGATATACTTTGATATTGTCTCTCATTTATTATATTCTCTCCTTTATTGTTCAAACTGTACTCACGCTGATCTTTGGTGTTGGGAACCTCATGAATACGGAAATGCCGGGGGAGAGTTTTGGTAAAGGCATGGCCGTGGTATATGGACTATCCATGCTGATCCAGCAAATATTTTACATCATTATGTTTGTGGGTGCCGGGGTCTTGTACTACTCCCTTCATGAAGAGAAAGTGGGAGGCGGTTTGGAGAAGATGATCGATGATCTCGGAACGGGTTCCTCAAAATACGGGCAACAGGAAGAATACTGAGCATGCGGTGGATGTTGACGATATGGATGTTGTTGTATACAATGACGTTTGCCAACGCGCAGACATCCGTTGTCAAAGACAGTGCTGCAATAGACCATCGCGTTTTGCCGGACGGGGTGCTGAATACCTATCGGCAGAATGATGATTTCCATTACAAGATCAACGAAGAGAAAGGTAGAAGTCTTTGGGATCGTTTCTGGAGTTGGTTCTGGCGTTGGATCGATGACGCATACGAAAACAAGGGTGTACAAACAGGAACCAAATTCATCGTTTATACGATTGCCATCGGACTGATCCTGTATGCCATTTACAAGTTTTCGGGGATGGAGCGGCGCAACCTGTTCCGGTCTGGTAAATCCTCCGCCATTATTTTTAAGGAATCTAACGAAGACATCCGGGAAATGGACCTTCCAACGGCCATTCGTCAGGCTGAGGAAGAGGGTAATTACCGGCTGGCCCTTCGCCTGCAATACCTGAACAGTTTACGCAAACTATCAGACCGCAACCTAATCAACTACGCGATCAATAAAACCAATCATGACTATGCAAAGGAATTGATCGGCACGCCGTATGCCGGCAGCTTTGCGAGGGTCACGCTTTTGTATGAGTTTGGATGGTATGGTGAGTTTGAAGTGACCAGGGAAATGTATGAGAAGATCAGCGGCATTTTTGCCGAACACTTTCAACTGATCCAATCATGAGAAGGCTACCCTGGTATATCTATCTGATTGTGGTGCTGGTCATCGGCTACAGCATAGCGCTCTACATGAAACCCCAGGAGACGGATTGGAGTCCTACACTCAGCAACAAGGATAAAATTCCTTATGGTAGTTATGTTTTGTTTCATGAACTGGATACCCTGATGGGTTACCAGCCAGACATGCTCCGTATTACCCCCTATGAACAATGCGGGGATACTTCGTATATACCTAGCGGTGAAGTGTACATGTTCATCGCGCCCGTC
>JBEISY010000249.1:0-3974 GCA_040375175.1 Chitinophagaceae bacterium | reverse complement strand
CGAGGGATATACTGAACCGGATCCAAGGCTAGATCTGAGTGGTACCGATGTGGCGCGTAAGATCCTGATCCTTGCACGGGAATCAGGTATGACGATGGAGATGGAAGAAGTGGGCAATGAAAATTTTCTTCCGGCTTCTTGCATGGATGGAACAGTTGCCGATTTTTATAAAGAACTGGAACATCACGAAGATCATTTTCACGCCATCTATGAAGCCGCCGCCGCTAAAGGATGCAAACTTAAATTTGTAGCGAGCTTCGTTAATGGGAAGGCGTCAGTAGGTCTCCAACATATTGACCCTGCACATGATTTCTACCATCTATATGGTAAAGACAATATTGTGAGGTTTTACACCCCGCGTTACCCAGACCAGCCGCTGGTGGTGAAAGGTGCCGGCGCGGGTGCGGAAGTAACAGCGTCTGGGGTTTTTGCAGATATAATCAGGTCCGTAATTGCTATAAGCTGAATATTAATAGTTATTTGTTAATGGTTACTACGATATAACAAATAACAGATAACCTAATAATGCACAACATAATGTCTGTGATAAAAGTGCTTTCCCCCGCCACCGTTGCTAATTTGGTTTGCGGATTTGATATTCTTGGCCTTGCCCTTGAAGAACCTTCAGATCTAATGATCCTTACCAAAACAGAATCTCCGGGGCTGGTGATCAAAAACCTTGATCATTATGGCTTACCTACAGATCCGGAAAAAAATGTGGCAGGTGTATCGCTCCTGGCCATGATGGCTGCGATGGACAATCCTCCGGGATTTGAACTACAGATAGAAAAGCGTATCAAACCTGGTAGCGGTGCGGGTTCCAGCGCTGCAAGTGCTGCAGGCGCAGTGGCTGCTGCAAATCTGATAATGGGCAACCCTTTCACACTGATGGAACTGGTACAGTTCGCCATGAACGGTGAAAAACTGGCTTCAGGGGTAAAGCATGCAGATAATATTGCGCCTTGTTTAATGGGGGGTATAACACTTATCCGAAGCATACATCCGCTTGACATCGTGAAGATCACTCCACCGGAACTACATGTAACCCTGGTACATCCACAAATTGAAGTGAAGACCTCGGATGCCAGACAAATCCTGAAAAAACAGATCCCATTGAAAGATGCTATCAGGCAGTGGGGGAATATTGCAGGTCTCGTGGCTGGACTTACCCTGGGTGATCATGACCTGATCGGCAGATCTCTCGAAGATGTGATCATTGAACCCGTAAGAAGTATCCTTATCCCTGAGTTTGACCTCGTGAAAAAAAGATCAAAAGAGGCCGGAGCATTGGGAGGCGGTATATCTGGTTCTGGTCCATCCATCTTTATGTTGAGCAAGGACAAAAAAACTGCTGAGTCGGTTGGTGAAGCAATGAAAGATATTTTTACAAGTGCAGGCATTGAGCATTCAGTGTACGTAACCACCATCAACCACCATGGCGTAAAAATGATTCCATCATGAATTATTTCAGTTTAAACAAAAAAGCACCAGATGTCAGTTTCAAAGACGCCACCATCGCTGGGCAGGCGCCGGATAAAGGCTTGTATTTCCCAGAACAGATCCCTACCCAGCCTTTCATCAGTCCTGAACTGTTGCGGCAACGGACACCAGACGAGATCGCCTTCCAGTTGATGAGACCCTATGTTGGCGGAACCATTCCGGACGAGGAACTTGCGAAAATCGTTTCAGAGACCATTGGCTTCGATATACCGCTGGTACGGATAACAGAAGACATCTATGCACTTGAATTGTTTCATGGTCCCACGATGGCATTTAAAGACGTTGGCGCACGTTTTATGAGTCGATGCCTTGGATATTTCTCAAGGGAACGCAAGCAGCGTATTCTGGTCCTGGTGGCAACATCTGGCGATACAGGGGGTGCGGTGGCTGATGGATTCTATGGTGTGGAAGGCGTTGATGTGGTCATCCTCTATCCATCAGGGAAAGTTTCACCCGTGCAGGAACAACAGCTCACCACTTTTGGAGGCAATATCCATGCATTAGAGGTTTACGGCGATTTTGATGCCTGCCAACGCCTCGTAAAGCAGGCTTTTGCAGATGAAGAACTGCGCGGACAAATCTTCATGACCTCTGCCAATTCCATCAACGTTGCCCGCTGGCTGCCCCAGCAGATCTACTATTTCCTGGCATTACGGCAATGGTACGAAAAAATCGCCCCTGTCATCTCCGTGCCCAGCGGAAACTTTGGCAATATTTGCGCAGGGATCATGGCATGGCAATCCGGACTGGCCATTGATCAATTTATCGCGGCTTGCAATGTCAATGACGCTGTACCAAGGTACATAGTAAGTGGAAGATACGAGCCCAAACAGGCTATCGCTACTATCTCCAATGCAATGGATGTAGGTGATCCCAGCAACTTTATTCGTATCCTTGAAATTTTCGGTCATGCTCATCCGCTAGTGCAACAGAAACTACACAGTGTGAGCATCACCGATGATGAAACTCAAGCTACCATCGCACAAGTATTCCGCGATCATGGCTATCTGCTGGATCCGCATGGAGCCGTCGCATATACAGCATTGGATCACTATCTTGCCAAACACCCTGGTAAGAAAGGGATGATTCTGGAAACAGCCCATCCTGTAAAATTTCCAGACAGCATTCTTAGGGCAACTGGCCAGGAACCCGACTTGCCACCGCAGGCTGCCAAGCTGAAAGGGAAAGAGAAGAAAGCACACAAGATCAATCCTGTCTATGCTCAAATAAAGGACTTTTTATTGAGTCGATTCAGCCTGGACGCCTGATAAAGTTTTTTTAAGCTGTATCTAATTGTCTGCAGCAATGACGGTATACTTTGTATTGCGGAAAACAGGAGGCTTGTGAAAGCCCGTATCAACGTTACGATATAGCTTTAATATGGGTAGCTTGTATTCTCGGAGATACTGTATCCTCATTTTTTCATCATCGGCACCTGCAGACGTTCTGATTGTCAGGAATTCATGAGGAAGTGTGGTAACCTGTTTAGTATACAATTGAAGAAATAAGGCGATATCTACATCCTTGGCATCATTATCAATGAGGTACTTTGTTTCTTGATTTTTAAAATATTGTACCAGCTCAACATCCTCCGTTGAAAGATAAGCACCGATACAGTTTTTAGGATACATAGAACCAAACCAGACTAAGTTATCAAGACAGAAAACAAATGCGATCGCAATACAAACCCAAACTTTTCCCAGCAGGCTTAAAATATGCTCCGACAGATTCACCAATGCAAACATGAAAAAACCTGCATAAACATATCCCCGCGTAAAATGTAAAGGTTGAACAGGATGAATAGCAAAATTGTGTACAGACAGAAGAAAGGCAACAATACCCCAGGTCAGGAAAAGTCTTTGAACCGGAGTTGCTATTGCTTTCTTAAACAGGTCAGGTTTTCGGACCACATAAGCAGACAAAAGCCAAACATAAGCATAGGCGGGAATAAAATTCCATGCCTTATATCCCCAATCAAGGCTTACCATCTTGAACAACTGGCGATAAAGAGGCATCACAGTCAGGATTGCATAGAAAATGAATGTAAAAAAACACGAAGCTAGCAGCAAATTAAGTCCTGCATGAATCCGGATTGCTGATGTGAAATAGAACTTCTCAAGAAGTATCCACACCAACAATAGCAGGGCTAGTTCAACACTGGTATATGAATGGGACAAGGTCAACACCACAACACACAACGCTGCCAACTGATACTTCTTCTTCAATACAAACAATATGGCCAACAAGAACACAAAATGATAGTAGGCTTCCAGTGGATATATCAGGGCTCTGCCAAAATACAAACACCACCAACCACCGCCTGGGTCAAACTTGAAGATATCACTCCATACATCCATTCCGGATCCACGTGTTATTAAATGAAATGCAGCACCAACGAAAGTCATGACCCCACCTCCCCAGATAAAAAGCAAAGTCATCACACCAGTATATTTCCGACAAACGATCTGAATGAT
>JBEISY010000339.1:0-3088 GCA_040375175.1 Chitinophagaceae bacterium | reverse complement strand
TTTTCCTCCTCAGGGAATGTAGTGGCATCATTGAAGTCTACTATCTCTATCATAAGAACGATGCCCTGATCCAATCATCAAAGACTCCGGAGGTGTATATCATCTCGCATCACGACAGCAGCTCAGCCAAACTGACCTGGATACCCAATGACAAGATCAAGTTCGGCTCCAATCAGCTCATCTACAGGAAAACCACGATCGCAACGTATCTAAAAGATTGGCCGGAAGACAACCTAAAAGAAGTGCCTAAGGAAATGCCGATCCCCACATTGTTCATGGTTTTCTCCAGTTATAATCTGTGGTGGGACTTACAACACAAATTATAGACTTTATCTTTGTAGCATGAACCGTCTTATCCCTCTGCTGGCCATCTCTGCCCTGCTTGCACTGTCAGTCTACATCCTTACCAGCAAAACAGAGCAAATCCACTCTGCCGAAGTTAACCTGTCTGCTTATAAAGCCATGACCTACTTCGCTGACTCCAATAAACTCAGCAGATGGATGGTCCCTTTCACGAACGATGCAACCTTCAGGAATGATAGATTGCTTCGGGATAATGATACCATCTCCATCCTGAAATTTTCAGCGTTCAATATTGACTTCCGCAGATCCAACCCTAAAGGATCACTCAACTTCAGTATTTCTGTGGTGCCGGATAAAGACTCAATATTTCAATCGCACGTTATCCTTAGCTATACCATCCCCCGCTGGAAGCATATTTTGGGCAATGATCTTGCAGAAGATGCCAGAGCCAGCCTGGACTCACTTCAGACCTTCCTTGGAAACCCGGAAAAACTTTATGGCTTCCCCCTCAAAACAGAACCGGTGGCAGACACCTCTTTCCTCTTCGCCAGAAAATCGATCGCCAAAAAAGACTTTGCAGCAGAGACCAAGGCGTTATTCGATATGCTGATCAGCGAAGCTGAAAAAAGAGGAGCAGGATACAACGGAGTGAGGATCTTCCATTTTCAGGACGCTGGCGACCAGCGTACATTGTTCGCCAGTGTGGGTATCAAAAAAGATGTGGAAACAAAAGAAGGAGACATCGTAAGCCTGAAGAAAATGCCTTACCAAATGAACCTGCTCACGCTGGATTACAAAGGCACATATAAAGACATCATAAAGGCCTATCAAGCACTTGAAGACTACAGATCAGATAACCGCTACGTCACCATGGCCATCCCATTCCACAAATATCTAGAGGAAGGATATGGGTTTGATGACAGCGCAGTGGTGCATATGAAAGTTTGTTACCCTGTTTACTAGCTAGTAGCTAATAGCTAATAGCGTCTCATTATTACGGGCAATCAGTAAATATCGCTTACCCGATACCGTTATGTCCCGGATCTTTTTTGATACTCCCCTGACGGAGACGCCATTTATCTGCTGGTATTGAAAATCCCCTGATCCCGCATTAACAAGTACAGATCCGTGATCAGCATCGTTTCGGCCCATGGCAATAACATCCGCATCAAAATTACCCGCCAGCACCACATCGGGCTTCCCGTCTTTATTCAGATCCGTGATCAATGCATCATTATAATTACTCAATTGCGCCATGGCAGGCATGGGCTGCAAACGGAAGCGAAGCCCGCCTTCATTGATCAGGATCGCATTGGAAAAAGTTTCCGCCGTAAACACCGAAGCCTTGTTTAGTAAAGTACGATCAATGATCTTATCAACGGGCGAACTCGCAAATTGCTCTGCATACAAAAAGCGTTTCTTCAACCCGGGCATCTGTTTATCCAACTCAGTTTTATTGGCAAAAGGAATCTCCTCGCCACGCAGGTAATAGGTGATAAATTGCTCTTTCAACCCATTACCATCAAAATCATCATAATACATCCGCACAGGTTCCTGAAGGGTTGGCCTTACCCTGGAATTCTCCCCCTGGTTGCCAACTGCCAAATCCATGTCTCCATCTCCATCAAGGTCTGTGGCCTTAACGAAACTCCACCAACCCTTTACAGGTAGCAGGGTTTGTTGACGAAAGGTTGCACCTTCTTTAACAAACGCAACCACGCCTCCCCACTCCAATGCCAATACAAGATCCTGGTCTTTATCGCCATCAAGATCCGTTGCCGTTGCACCTTTCACAAAACCCACCTGCAGAAGCCCGGGTGCAGATCCTGCTGTTACATCTTTGAATCCTCCTCTACCATCGTTCTCCATAAGGTATGAAGTGGGTACTGTTCCGTAGGCAAAACTGATGGCGCGGCCTGCGAAAAACAAGTCTGTCTTACCATCATTGTTTAGGTCAATCGGTACCACACAAGACAAGGTAGACGTAACACCTTTTATACTTGTCTTCGTGAATGATTTTCCTTGCTGATTAAAATAAACCCTCGGCCATTTCAGGCTATCGGCACCATAGTATTCATTGCCGCCACTCACTACCACAAGGTCTTTCCAACCATCGCCATTTACGTCGTTCCAGATTGCATCCACATCTTCATACAGACTATCTGCGTTCAATACTTCAGATTGCCATGGTACAAAAACACCATTTGCATGCTGAACAAATAATCCGGCTTTCTGCCCTCTTGCACCGCCAACAAACACATCATCCATTCCATCATTGTTCAAATCACCAACGGCCAGCGCCGGGCCCTCCGTAGACAACATATGCGGAAGCAATGGTTCCCGGTTAAACTCCACGTATTCGTTTTCTTTATGGCTATATACCAGCCCTAATTCTGCTGAATGTTCCTCAAACGCCCTTCCACCTTCCACCTTCATTCTTCCAACTGAAAACACAGGCAGTCCCTCTCTCCAAACCGGCTTCCATGAAACAGCTCCCGAAGGTATCCATCGCTCATAGGTCTGGTCTGGCCAAACCACCAACAAAGAATCTGCATCTGATTTACCCATTCCAATCACCAGCGGCACTTCCATACTGCTTTGAAAACCCCTGACGGCCTGCTTCTCATATAACTGCACGGTATCTTTCTTATACAACAGCACACGTGCGCCCAAAGCATTTCGGTTCCCTATAGAGCCAACCGGAGCTACGGTCACTGAACGATTGCCTGAAGATCGGTTTTGATAAATGAAAGCCGCATCCTGGATATTGTTGACAATCAGATCA